>JAFQQW010000054.1 GCA_017410375.1 Clostridia bacterium
GTTTTCTTTTGATAAATGCGTTTTTGCTATGAACAAACTTCGCCTCTCGACGTACCTTTGTACGCCTTCGGGTAACCCCAAACCGCGATGCAACGCGGTTTGGGCTCAGTTTGTCCATTCCAAACATTTTTTCCTATTCCCTAAAAAGGGGATGTAAAAAAAGTCCGGATCGCAAAAACGCGAGTATAAAGGCGAACAAAGTTTGTGCAAACTTAAAAGAAAGGCACAAAATGAAGAAAACGCGCAAAGTTTTGCGCGTTTTCTTTTGATTGGAATTTATTGTTTTTTTGCCTGGTCGGCGGCAACTGAAATTTTAACTTCAACTTCAGATGGCTCTGCACGGACGCCCTCGGGCAAAACCAGCTTCAGCATTACGGTGCCCTGCGGTTCATCGGGGAGGGTTAACGGCTCGGTTTCGATGCCTTCGATATCCGCAAGTATCGCCCGCTCGCCCTGAATCTTTACGGTGTCGGGGTTTGCGGAAAGGTGAATGCCTGCAGAGTCTAAGTTCACCACGCTGTCTAAGCGGATGTTGACTTTAGCATCCTTTTCCATTAAGATGGGAACGTCCACCCAGATTTCGGTACTGCTCATGGTCAGCTCATGGTCATGGATGGGTGTGCCGTGATTGTCTAAAAGCACCGGCTTGTAGCCTGCGGAAATGGATTCGGTGACATTATCTAAGTCCACCTTCACCACAACGCGTGCCACCTTTTCTAAGATTTCTGCAGGACCCTCGATGGTGATGCTGTTGGTGCCTAAGACGAAAGAATCCTTAACATACCCATCGGGCAGAGTGCCTGTGAAAACAGGCTCAACCTGGAAGCGGTTTTTACCGATATAGTCTGCCACAACCTTGATTTCAGACGGCTCGATGGAGGAAACGGTGATACCGCTTCTTCGCACATTGGCAACCAGCGGAATGGTGTAGGTTCCCGGTCCCGTCACAGACGAAAAGTCTGCCGAAACGGAAACGTCCTCTAATATGATATTGGAAATATCCGAAAGTCTGCCGTTTACCTTTACGTCGGCGGTCTCGGCAGAAACAGAGATAATCTTCAGCTCATCCTGCATCATGGTTTCGGTGTGGTTGCGGTTGATTTTAATGCCACGGAACAGACTGTCGGTCATGGGATTCTGCTCGCTGACCACCGCCATCCACAGCCCGATTGCCGCAAGAACCGAAATTACCAGTATGAATTTGTCGTTCCGGAAAATTTTATTTAATAATTTCATTGGTGGTTCTCCTTTTTCGCAAACAGTTTTTTACGCTTTTCCTGCTGTTCGGGCATAATGATTAAAAGCTTGCGCAAAAGATTCTGCAGGCTTTCCCGGTCATAGTTACGGGTAAGCATACCCTTTCTTGCCACCGAGATTTTGCCCGTTTCCTCCGAAACCACAATCACCAGCGCATCCGACTGCTCCGAAAGCCCGATTGCCGCTCTGTGGCGCGTGCCAAGCTCAGAGGGGAGTGCCGCGTTCTGGGTTAAGGGCAGTAAACAGCCTGCCGCGCGGATTTTGTTTTTGGAAATCACCACCGCACCGTCATGAAGCGGTGTGTTGGGAAAGAATATGTTGCCGATGATTTCTTTGGTCACCACAGAATCCAATTTTTTGCCTGTGGCAATCACATCATTTAAGCGGGATTTCTGTTCAATGACAATCAAAGCACCCGTGCGTTTTGCGGAAAGTGCCTGACAGGCATCCGCAATCTCTACAATGTCCTGCTCTAAGGCTTCGTTATTTTGCTCCTGATTGGTAAAGGGCAGTAAATCACCTACAGTGGAAGTACCCATGCGCTCTAACGCATGCCGAAGCTCGGGCTGGAAAATAATAATCAGTGCCAAAAGGCCTACCTCTAAGGTTTTGCTCAATACAAAATTCAATACGTTTAAGTTCAGCCAGCCCGAAACCTGCAACACCACAAACAGCAGCAGTATGCCTTTAAAAAGCTGTAGTGCACGGGTTTCCTTGAAAAAGTGAATCAGGCTGTAAATGATAACCGTGATGATTAAAATATCCACTAAATCATTCAGCGCAAAAATGTTTATGTAGCTTCCGAAAAACCGTAAAAACCGTTCCATAACTGTGTGTTTCATCCCCTTACGTTTAAATTAAAATGCTGTCCGCGTTTCAATGCTTTTTTGGGTTAAAATTATATAACATCTATTTTATTATACACCAAAACAAGGGGTACTGTCAACAATATTCAAAAATTTTTCGACCTCGGATTTGCGGTTGAAGCGGGATAAACTTGCCCGTACCGTGCCGATGCCCAAGGTGCCTAAGGTTTTGTGGGCTAAGGGCGCGCAATGCAGACCGCTCCGCACACAGATGCCGTGGCGGTCTGACAGATATTCCGAGACGGTTACGCAATCCACACCCCGGATGTTAAATGCCACAAGGGGCGCGGTTTTTTCGGTTAAAGGGGTGTAAAGCTCCACATGGGGGATGGAGGAAAGTCCTCTTTTTAACAAGACATTCAATTCTTCGGTGGGGTCGCTGTCCGAACGGTTGACAAACCGCGCACCCTCTGCAAGTCCTGCAAAGCCCACACCGTTTACCGTGCCACTCTCTAAGCTTTCGGGAAAAATGTCGGGTTGGGAAAGACTTTCGGATAAAATGCCCGTACCGCCCAAAATCAGCGGACGGATTTTCAAGCCCCGTCTTACATATAAAAATGCCGTACCCTGCGGACCGAACAGCGCCTTGTGTCCCGAGCATACAATAAAGTCAATGCCCCCGACCGAAAGGGGAATATGTCCGAGGGACTGGGAGGCGTCCACCAGCAGATACAGATTGGCTTCTCTTGCCAAGTCAATGTAGCCCTGAAGCGGTTGGATTTTGCCGTTTACATTGGAGGCATGGTTGACAATCAGCATTTTGGTTTCGGGACGGATTTTTTTCCTTGCTTCTGTCGCACCGTCGCAGATGTCGTATTCAAAACGGCTGTGGACGGGACGCAGGACGGCATTATGCTCGTAGGGGGTTAAAATCACATGGTCGCCTTGGTTTAACATGCCGAAAATCACGGTGTTTAACGCAACGGTTGCCGAGGGCAGGAGTGCAATGCGCTCGGGCAGGGCAGAAATGAGACGTGCAAGCTCCAAACGGGCATCAAAAATCACGTCCGAGGCGCGCATGGCAAGGGCGTGACTGCCTCTGCCCGGGTTTCCGCCCTCATGAAGCATATACCGTTTCATGGCTTTTAAAACGGTTTTCGGCTTTCGGAGGGTGGTGGCGCTGTTATCCAAGTAAATCATAGTCGGCATCTCCTTTCTTGCGGTAGATTCCGTGGATTTTCAGCATCAGCTCGTCTGTGATTTTCAAAAGGGCGGGTAGGTCGGCACGCTTGACCTTGACCATATACGAGCAACCTTTTTTGGCAATACGTTTGGGGGTGTGCCCGATGGCACAGGTGATTCCGCTCCGCTCTAAAAGCTGTTCGACCCGTTTGGCGTAAGTGACCGATGATAAAATGACCAGCACATAGTCCTGCATAAAAAATCCTCTCCTTTATAGCAGTATATGTAAAAAAAGAGAGGGATGTTAACAATCGCGTCGCAAAAAGCCTTCCTTTTACGCATATGCCTTGTCGGCATATGCTTTTTTAGCAGGCTGTTGCTCCTTTTTCGCAAAAAGTATTACTTGTAAACTTTTTGCGAGTGCGCACTGCGTTCGCGTTTTCTCTCCTTTAAGTCTCACTGCGTTCGACAGCTTCCTCGTCAGAGGAAGCCTTTTTTGCTTTCTCCTCTAAGGGAAAGCTGTTTTTTTAACGGATTGCGCTAAGAGAGGTCTTGAAAAACAGCGAGCGAAGCGAGCCACAGCCGAAAAGTATTACTTGTAAACTTTTCGGCTAAAAGGAGGAGCAGACCGAAAAAGAAGCAAGACGTTTTTTTAAACGGATTGCGCTAAGAGAGGTTTTGAAAAACAGCGAGCGAAGCGAGCCACAGCCGAAAAGTATTACTTGTAAACTTTTCGGCTAAAAGGAGGAGCAGACCGAAAACGAAGCAAGACGTTTTTTAAAACGGATTGCGCTAATTGAGGTCTTGCTCCGACGTGGGTGTAAAGTATTCATTTTTTAGAAAGTCAATACCCACAATCCACGCACCGTCTTTGTACACGGCAGCCTCGAAAAAGGGAAGAAGCGGATGGGGATCGATACCGATAACCGCAGGCACCGCAAATAATGCTCCGTCCTTTAACGGATAATAAAGCACTTTTTCATTGGGCAGGCTGTTTTCCAGACTGCAACGGATGTTATCTTTGCTGTACGGCGTAAACTCTAAACCGCAGATTTGCATACAATCACCTCTTGGTTTATTGTATGTGAAAATACTGCATTCTTATGAATTGACTTTTTCTGTAAAATGGTGTATAATGACTATGATTATCATTTCAGGAGGTGCTTTGCATGCGCAAGACAAAAATTGTATGTACATTAGGTCCCGCATCCCGGGACGAGGCAACCATCGAAGAAATGTTAAAAGCGGGCTTAAATGTTGCCCGTATCAATTTCTCCCATGGCACCCACGAAGAGCATAAAAAAACCATTGATACCTTCCGAAAGGTTCGTGATAAATTAAAAAAGCCCGCGGCGGTGATGCTGGACACAAAAGGTCCCGAAATCCGCATCGGCACTTTTGAACAGGCTCCTGTTTTGCTGGAGGAGGGGCAGACCTTTACCTTAACCACCAAGGATATAAAGGGCAATAAGGACTGCGTTTCTGTAACCTATGACAAGCTTCCACAGCAGTTAAAGGAAGGCAACACCGTTTTGATTGACGACGGCAGAATCCGCATGCTTGTTACCGGTCTTACCGATACCGATGTAATCTGTAAGGTGCAAAACGGCGGTGAGGTGAGCGACCGCAAGGGCGTGAACATTCCGTATGTGCATTTGGATTTTCCGTACATGAGCGAGCAGGACGAAAAGGATTTGATTTTCGGCATCGAGCAGGACGTGGATTTTGTGGCGGCATCCTTTGTGCGCTCCAAAGAAGACGTGATTGCCATGCGTAAATTTTTGGATTACTATGGCGGACATTCCATTAAAATCATCGCCAAAATCGAGAACATGGAGGGCGTGGAGAATTTTGATGAAATCCTAAAGCATTCGGACGGCATCATGGTTGCCCGGGGCGACATGGGTGTCGAAATTGAGTTCGAGCGTCTGCCCGGTCTGCAGAAGCGGTTTATCCAGAAATGCTACCGCGCAGGTAAAATGGTTATCATTGCTACCCAGATGCTAGAGTCTATGATTCACAGCCTAACGCCCACCAGAGCGGAAATTACCGATATTGCCAATGCGGTGTTTGACGGCACCTCTGCCATCATGCTTTCGGGCGAGACAGCGGTGGGTGACCATCCTGCCCATGTTATCCGCGTCATGGAAAAGATTGCAAGTCAGGCAGAAAAGGATGCCTTTGACATGGATATTTATCAGAATGTTGCCTACGAAAACGATGAAGAGGACGGCACCAACGCCATTTGCGATGCGGCATGTACCATGGCAAAGGACGTAAATGCCAAGGCGATTTTAGCGGTTACCCGCTCGGGCTATACCGCACGCCGTGTGTCCAAATTCCGTCCCGTACAGCCCATTATTGCCACCACCCCCGAAGAAAAGACCTTCCATCAGCTTTCTATGTCCTGGGGTGTGTATCCGGTAAAATCGCTGTTTCAGCCGGATGCAAATGTGCTGTTTACCCATTCGGTGGACTGCGCAAAGCGGTATGATTATGTTAAGGATAACGACCGTGTGGTTATCACAGCCGGCACGGACGATTCAACAGACGTGTTAAAGCTTCACATTGTAAAGCCCTTTAAATAAGATACTTTTTTCCGAGAGGATGGTAAGTCATGCGTAAATTGCAGAGCCGTATGGTCGGCCCCGATGTTTTAAAAATCGCAGCTACAATTTATGTTATTTTTATCCATCATAAAATCCAGTCCAACGCCCGTTTTGCGCTTCAGCATACCATTATGCTGGTGCTGTGGGCGGTTTTGGCATTGGCGGTATCCTATTTTATTTATCGGCTCGGCAAAAAAGGGGGCTGGAGCAAGAAAACCTTAGTCTGGAGCGCCCTTTCCCCGTTGCTGTTTGTGCTAAGCCTTTATACGCTCCGGAAATTTGCGGTAACGGTATTTTTCATGGTGTCGGGGTATATGCTGACCGGCTCACTTCAGCGCATGGAATCTCCCTTTAAAACCTGGTACCGACAGGAAAATTTAGTTCCCAGAATTCTGCGGTTTTATTTAACCCTGCTTCCCATTTTTGTGATTGGTATTCTGATTCAGGTTTGCTTTAAAGGCTTTTCCTATGGCTTTGGTACACTTTTGTATAAGTTTATGCTGGGCGGGTTTACCCCGGGCAGTTATTATGTGTTTGCCATGGCACAGTTTATGCTCATTTTCCCGATTTTGTATTACATAGTCAAGCGGTTTATGGGAAAAGGTGTGCTGTTTCTGATTGGCATCACCCTTTTGTGGGACGTTTTAACCACCGTGGTGTTCGGGTATTCGGAGGTCTGGTACAAATACTGGATTTTGCGTCTGCTTCCGCACATGGCACTTGGCATTTATGCAAAGCTGACCGACTTAAAGACCGACTGGTTCTTAAATTATTGCATGTTCTTAATCGGCATTGTGTATATTGTGCTGTTCACCTTAGACAGAAGAGTGGGTACCGATATTTTCTACCAGTGGCGGTCGGCAAGTGCAGGCATTGCGGTTTTCATGTATCCCATTATTGTGGAGTTTATGAAAAGCATGCAGGAGGTCAAATACGGCGAAAACAAGATTTCCTATGCCCTGGTGAATTTTTCCAACGCCACCTACCACATCTTTTTGTTCCAGATGCTGTATTTCAGAATGGTGGGCTACCAGTTCAACTACTGGGTGGACAACATCATCATTACCATGCCCATTAATATGATAATCTGCTTAAGCGGAGGCATACTGTTTTACAAATGGTATGCGCCGTTGGAAAACAAAATCATTGCCTGCATCAGGCAAATCATCACGCCTAAGAAGCGAAGAAACGAAACCATCACAGCCCCCAAAATATAAAGGCTTGTTGCGCATTACGTTCGCTTCCACCTCATCGGTCTTGCTTTGCTCGACAGCTTCCCCTCTAAGGGGAAGCCTTTTTTTTTAAAAACCCTATTGACAAACGAAAAAAAGTATGCTATATTGAGTGTACTAAGACAATTAATACAGTTAACACACAAGGAGGGATGAGATGATACAAATTGACTTCAGAGACACGCGTTCCATATACGAACAAATCGAGCAGGGTTTAAGAGAGCTGATTATCAAGGGCATTTTGCCAAAGGACAGCCAGCTACCCTCGGTACGGGAGCTTTCGGTACAGCTTACCGTAAACCCGAACACGGTGCAAAGGGCGTATAAGGAGCTGGAAAACAAGGGCTTTGTGTACAGCGTAAAGGGAAAGGGAAGCTTTGTGGCAGGGCTGACAGAGGATGCCACCGACCCACGGAGAAAAGAACTGCTTGCAGAGATTGAAAAGCTTTCCAAAGAACTGAAATATTTAAACACACCCTTAAAAAACGTTACGGAAGCGGTGGAAAAAGCCTTTAAGGAGGGAGACGGAGAAAAATGATTCGAGTAGAAAATTTACAAAAGAAATTCGGCGATTTTTATGCCCTTACGGGTGTGAATATGCATGTGCCGAAGGGAAGTGTATACGGACTTGTCGGACCCAACGGTGCAGGGAAAACGACCCTTTTAAATCACATTGTCGGGGTGTATAAGCAAGACGGCGGTTCTCTTACGGTGGACGGTGCGCCCGTTTACGAAAACGAAAAAACCAAACAGAAAATCGCAAGCATTGCGGACGACTGGTTTTTCTATAACACCTTCAGCTTAAAGGAAATGGCGACCCTTTTTGAAAGACTGTATCCGACCTTTGACAGGGAACGGTACCAAAAAATCGTAGCCCTTTTAAAGCTTGAGGAAACCAAACAATTAAGACGTCTGTCCAAGGGCATGAAAAAGCAGGCGGCGTTTTGCATTATGCTGTCTGTCCGTCCCGAGGTGCTGGTGCTGGACGAACCCCTTGACGGCTTAGACCCCGTTATGCGTAAGCAGATTTTAAGCCTTGTGATTAACGACGTGGCAGAGCGGGAAATGACCGTACTGGTATCTTCGCACAATTTAAGGGAATTAGAGGACATCTGTGACCGCGTGGGCATCATCCACAGAGGCGAAATGATTATGGAAAAGGCACTGGATGATTTAAAGGGCAATGTACATAAATATCAGCTTCTGGCAGAGGATGCGGTATACAAAAAGCTGGCAGACCGCGAGGATGTGTTGCACATCCAAAAGACCGGCTCTGTAACCGTGCTGATTGCAAAAGGCGAGGCAGAAGATTTAGATAAAGAATTTCAAGCCCTTTCGCCTGCCCTTTGCGAAAGAATCGGACTTACCTTAGAAGAAATTTTCATTTATGAGTTGGGAGGTTTGGACTATGACTTTAAAGACATCCTGGTTTAATTTTGGGCTTTTCAAAGCCAATATCAAGCGCTTTAAATGGGGCTCTGTGCTGTATTTTCTGCTGTTGTTTTTAACCGTTTGCTTACCGCTGATTACCATGGAGTACAATGCCCTTTTTTACAGTGACAATGCGCTGATGGATATATCCTGGTTTGCGCTTGCCATGACCTGGGTTGTGCCAACCGTTACGGCACTGTTGGTGTTCATGGGCATCCACAAAAAGAAGTCGGCAGTATTTACCTACGGACTGCCCTTAAAGCGGGAAGGACTTTACCTGACCAATGTGGTTTCGGGACTTTGTCTGATGTTTGTGCCCGTGTTGCTGACCACCTTGATTTTAGTGTGCATCGCACCTGCAACAGGCGATGTTACGGTGTTGCATTGCTTGGAATGGATGCTTTTGCAGCTTTATAGCCTTACCTTAAACTATTCGCTCGCGGTGCTGGCAGCAACCCTTGCAGGAACCACTTTTTCCATGCTCGCCATCAATGCGATTTTACAGGTTTTGCCTGTTATTTTGGTGTTTGGTCTGGACACGCTGTTTGAAAGCATGATTTTTGGCTACAGCGGTTCGTCTGACATGTACACCTGGATTGCAAACTGCAACTATGTGGTGGCAAGCATAAAAGTATTTACCATGATTCAGTATGACAGCCCTTATGAAATTGGGGCGCTCGGCATTTCGGTATATTTTGCAACTTCCCTTTTGTTTTATGTGGCAGGCGGATTCTTACACCACTTCCGCAAAAGCGAAAACGCAGGCGAAATGATGGCGTTTTCCAAAACCCGTTTTATGTTTAAAGGCATTGTGACCGCGTTCGGTCTGATTATTGCAAACGCCATTACGGTCAATGCAGGCGCAAATCTTGTAACCGCCGTTGTGGTACTGGGGATTGTAAGCGGTATTTTGTATTTCGGTACCGAAATGGTGCTTTCGCATACCATTAAAATCAAGGGTGCGGTGAAAGGATATCTGCTGTTTGTCGGCAGTATCGCACTTTTGGCGGTGGTGTTTAGTGCAACCCATTTCTTTGGCTACGAAACCTATGTGCCCGATGCAAGCGACATTCAAAGTGCGACCGTTTATGAAGAGTGGGCGTATGAAGAGGGAAAAGAACCGCTCCTTAGCGATAAAGCGAGCATCGAGCTGATTCGGAAATGTCATACCGCCTGCATCCGTGAGGGGGAAAACAGTCGTTTTTACGAGGATAAGATGATTGTGTACACCTTAAAAAACGGCAAGCGTGTCAGCCGTTGCTACATGATTCATGATTTCACCGAAGCGGACAGAATCTATGATCACCTTAAAGAAAGCAAGGCTTACAGAGAAGCGGATTTTTATGCCACCATGCCTAAAAAGGAATCGGTTACCGCGGTGTATACCGATTGCGGTGTGGGTGTAAAGCCTGCGGATTATGACAAGCTGTATTCCCTGTTGCTTGCAGATTTTATTGAAAAGGGGAATCCGCATAATTTCGCCTATTCCGAGGTGTCGGTACACCTTTCCATCGAGTTTAAAGGCAAAGACGGTGTTCCAAGCACCCGTTCCTTTGATTTAACCGCCGAAAACGCCCCGAATACCGTTAAATTCCTTAGAGAGATTGGTTGCTTCGAATAACGGCGCATCGAAGCTTTTTGCTTGCAACACCGCAAAGCGGTATTGCGTCGCTTTGTCGCCTGATGCGCCACCCTTCGTGAAAAGTTTTCTTGTGAAATACTTTTCACGAGTGCTCACTGCGTTCGCTTCCACCTCATCAGTCTCGCTTTGCTCGACAGCTTCCCCTCTAAGGGGAAGCCTTTTTTGTCATTCTGAGAGAGCGAAGCGACCGAAGAATGACAGGATAACCTACAAAAAAAGGGCTGTAAATTTATTACAGCCCTTTTTTAGGGAATAGGAAAAAATGTTTGGCACGAACCCGAAGCGCCGTCGGTGACGGATACAGCGAGAAGTTCGTGGCGCCGCAACCAAAATTGCGCCCGTTAGGGCACAGCGATTTTGTGTGTTGCAAGAGGGAGCTTATTTTAATGTAGTCGCAGCCTAAGCAAGCTCTCTTGTGGTACCCAAAACCGTTTTAACGCTACCGCTAACGGTTTTGACCACTCCGCCCCGAGCTGACAAAA
>JAFQQW010000055.1 GCA_017410375.1 Clostridia bacterium
AGCAAAAACGCATTTATCAAAAGAAAACGCGCAAAATTTTGCGTGTTTTCTTCATTTTGTGTCTTTCTCGTGCGTTTGCACAAACTTTGTTCGCCTTTATACTCGCGTTTTTGCGATCCGGACTTTTTTTACATTCCCTTTCATTCTAATTCATCTAATTCCTGCATCAGTCGTTCCAGAATCTCTTTGCGTTTTTCTTCGGGCACGTCCGAAAGGCGTCTTGCCGCAAAAAGCACATCCTCCGGGAAGTACTCTTTCCCCTCAAGCGGATACTTATCTTCGCTTTCCCCTAAGACCCATGCAGGATTTACACCCAGACAGGCACAAATGGATTCCACCACCGGACGTTTGATGACTACAATACCGCCCACCTCGTAACGCTGAATTGTAGAACGGTCAACCCCAACAAACTGTGCTACCTGTTGCAAGGTATATCCTTTGTTGGAACGGCTTTCTTTTAATCGGATGCCAATTTCCCGGTTGGTTGTTTTTCGCATAGAACTCACTTCCTATAGTTTGAGGGCGGTTTCCCGCCCTCTTTGATTTTACTCTACAATGATATAAACGAAACGCAGATTGGTCGTATTTGCATAAATCATAACCTTAGACGCACCTGCACCCGAATCAATCCAGTCCATGATGTATTCCTTGGTTGCTTCGGTGTTCAATCTCTTAGCTTCGGATTCTTTCTTGTCATACACAAAGAATTTTGTACCCGAACTGAAATTGATGGTGTATCGTGTGATTTCGTCGTTGATATTGCCTTCCAGATCCACTAAATCGCCATTTTCATTTACAGTGCCAAGCGAAATAACGAAACGTTCTTCGTCACGGCTGTACACCGTACCGCAGATGCTGAGCTGTGTTGCGTTGGTTGCGGTTGTAACCGTTCCTTCTGTATAGTAGCGCTTGCCTGCCGCCTTGGAAGGATACAACAAGGTAAAGGATTCATCCTCCGGGTCAAAGATACGGTAAATGTCTTCGATAACGCCCTTGTTGTTCTGCTTGTAGCGAACAATATCACCAATCTTTGCACCGCTGCTGTTAAATACAGCACGGTTCTTGGTCTGACGGGTTACCTCTTTACCGTTTAAGATAAACTTCAGCTCATAAACGTTTGTTCCTTCGCTGTTTTGTACAATATATGCATCGGTCAGCAACGCAGGATAGCTTGTTGTACTTACCGCCGCAGACCCATACACCAGGAGGTAATCTGCAACACCGGTAGCAGATACATCATACGCCTCAATATTGTATTTTCCGAGGTTAGAAAGTCTGCTGTAGGTTGCCACCACATAATCTTCCGTGTTGCCACGGTCAGACGGAATCAAAATAACCTTTGACGTGTTGGTGCTTAAGGAAAGGTTCATATCCTTAAAGCTTCGGGTCGAACTCTGGTATACCGCATCTTTGGTATAGCCCTTGCCCAGAACCAGCTCGCGGGCTTTGTCGCCATTTTCCACCATTGTATAGATTGCACTTACAACACTTCCGCTCAGTTCATATTTAATTAACTGGGAGGTTTCTGTACCTTTGGCATTTTCATCCTTGTTGGTGAGGTCACAGGTATCCTTTAACTCGTCTTCAATTTCATCCCAGTCATAACGGACACCGTTGATAGTCATGTTTTTGTCACAGTCGTAAATGCCGATTTTACCATCTAAGGTCAGCATTTTAATCTGTGTTTTTTCTGCATCTTCATCAGGTCCTACTGCAATCAGGTAACCAACCTTTGCATTCAGCTCTGCACGAACCGAATACAGAATCTGGTTTTCTTCACTCAGATATACAGTTGCCTTATCCCCTACCTGTAATGCTTCTGCAGGTGTTTTGCTCATGTATTCCACATAATCACTGCAGGCTTCATATGATTTGCCGGCTACATAATACACCTCGCCATTTTCGGCAATTCTGGAAACTTCGCCGGTCTTTGTTGCGGTTACAATTGTTACTGTAATATTATTATCGTTTTCTGCAATCAGCAAAACATCTTCTTTTTTGATTGCGGAGAATTCTACTTCAGATTTGTTTTTATAGAACTTAACCTTAACCACATCCGGATTGAGCACAATCTTTTCGCTTGTGTTATATTTATTGGTTACGGTTTTATTCAGAGAATCCAGTGCATTTACAACCACCACGCGGGTATCTTTGATTTCGATTAAGTCAATCACTTCATCATCATCACAGTCAATCATACGAACCACACCGGTGTTGGGTTTGGAAATTCTGTCAAGATCGGTTGCAAGACCGTTATAAAGGAATACGGTTTGTCCGTTAAATGCAAGATACGAGGTTTTGGACGCATCCTCATTTTCCAGATAAGTAATACCGTTTTCGTCCAGGTCTTCCACCAAATCTCTGTGCACTTCATAAACAACGTTACGGTCGGACGGAGTGAAAGAAATCAAGATCTTTACATTGTTTTTAAGCTTGTAATAGAATTCACCGAAATAACCGAAGTATTTTTTTGCATCAGTTTCGCCCGCTGCATGAATTTCACCGTCAATTTCCACTTCGGTTGCACCGATACGTTTGCCGGTATGGGTAAATGCCTTGC
The DNA here is from genome assembly GCA_017410375.1 of Clostridia bacterium. Classification (NCBI taxonomy): domain Bacteria; kingdom Bacillati; phylum Bacillota; class Clostridia; species Clostridia bacterium. The sequence continues at coordinate 2,561 of JAFQQW010000055.1, forward strand.
CTGCAATACCGGTTACAACACCTTCATCTTTCACATAACCAAGCTTATCGGTTAAAATGTTATGACCGGGACGTACCTGATAATCGGTTTCGTTTACTTTTTCCATCAGGTCTACTTCCAGACAGTTGTATACAAGCTGTGCCACAATACCGCGGGGCGCGTTTTCACTGTAAGCCATAACCGCATCTTTAGTAATGCCCAAATCATTTGCCACTACCAGATAACCTGCAGGCCAGCCGCCGTTTTCGATGGCGCTGCTTTCATAACCCAATGCGCAAACAAGCATTTTTACAACCTGTTCATAAGTTACAGGATTATAAGGACCAAAGGTACCGTCGCCATAGCCTGCGATAATGCCCATGTCATAGGCAACCTTAGTCGCATTTAAAATCCATTCATCACAGCTTTCGGGTGTAACATCTGTAAAGGGCAGATTATTCAAATCTGCTTTCAAATCGCTGACACCTAAAATTCTGGTTACGATAACGCTGAATTCCGCACGGGAAATCTCGTGGTTCGGACGGAATGCACCCGTACCTGCGTCACCTAAAATAATGCCGAAATCCGAAAGGACATCAATTGCTTCATAATATTCATGCGTTTCAAAAACATCGGTAAAGCTTGCGCCCATAGCCGATATGCCACATGAAAACAGCAAAGACAGACAAAGAAGTATACAAAACAGTCTCTTCATGCTAAAACCCTCTTTCTTTTAAAAATTTTGTCTCTTTATATTCTAACACAAAAGCTATGTAAAGTCAATAAAAATATGCACCCCTTACGGGGTGCACATTTTCTCATTTCATGGATTCTTCGTGTCCTGTACGGTCCCGGAACAAAAGGGTAATGCTCCAGATGCCCGCGATACCCACAAGGGTGTAAATGATACGGCTGATGACAGAAAACTGACCGCCGAAGATGGTTGCCACCACGTCAATACCAAAAAGCCCGATTGCGCCCCAGTTGAGTGCGCCGATGATGACTAAAATAAGAGAAATTGTATCCATGGTATATAACTCCTTTCCTATTCGGTAACAGTATAACCAAAAAATTTAAAAAAAATGCATTGCCCATTGAAATTTTTTAAAATTTATGTTATACTGGAATCAGAAAGATAAGAATATATAAAAAGGAGGCAACAAATATGGTAATCACCATCAGCAGACAGTTTGGTACAGGCGGTATCGAAATCGGCAAGAAATTAGCAGAGATGTTAGGTTACGATTATTATGACAAGGAAATTATCGAAATGGCATCCGAAAAAAGCGGCATCAGCGAAGAAATGTTTGAGAGAGCGGAAAAGGAGCATAACAGTTTTCTGTATTCCCTGGCAACCGCAAATTATGCAGGGTATACCACATCTATTTTCAATGCAGATATTTCCAATTCGGACAATTTGTTTGTGATTCAGTCAAACGTAATCCGTGAAGTGGCTAAAAAAGGCAATTGCGTTATTGTTGGTCGCTGCGGCAATCAGGTTCTGGCAGAAGAACCGCATGTTTTAAAGGTGTACTTACATGCCGACAAGGAATACCGTATTAACCGCGTTATGTCCAATTTAAATATCGGCAGAAAAGAAGCTGAAACCCTTGTGAAAAAGACCGATAAGAAGAGAGCATCTTACTACAACTTCTTTACAAGCGGTACCTGGGGCAGCGCAAGCGAATACGATGTTTGCTTAAATGCTTCGGTAGTGGGCTTGGACGGCACTGCAGATGTCATCCGCGTACTGGCTGAAAAATTAGTAAAATAAACTAAAAAAAGAGCCGATAAGGCTCTTTTTTTCTATTTCTGTTTTTTAAAAAAGAGGCCATAAGCCTCTTTTTTATTTTGCTTGTAAATTCTGTTCAATCATCATGTCCTTGATTTTCATCAGTCTGGTGGTGCTGGAGCGCTCGTTTTCGTCCAGCTTCATGACGATATAGCGGATGGTGTCTTGTGTATCGGGAATTAAGACGTGCTCTAAGGCGTTTACGCGACGGCGCGTCTTTTCAATTTCTGCCGCCAAGAGTTGTGCTGCATTTTCCTGCTGAGCAAGGCGCAACATATCAGGTAAGATTTCGGCTAAAGTCAGAACGCCTGCGTCTAAGTCGCCGTTGGTATAGGCATAGCCGTAAGAGAAAATGTCATGGGGGTTATCGGTTTTGGTTTTGGTATTAAAAACCGGCACATCCACGCTCATGATATTCTTTTCGGAAACGGTAACCTCTACCCCTTGCTTTGGCAAAAGCAGGGCAGTTTGCAAAACCTCTTTGGACATGACGGATTGCGCCATAATCAAAGAGCGGTTTGCCTTTTCAATCGCCTGCTCCACCTTTTCGCGCAAGATTTTATTTTCCCGCACAATATCCAAAAACTGACGCATCAGCTCATCCCGCTTATCTTTTAAAAGCTTATGACCGCGTGTCGCCACGGCAAGCTTCTTTTTAAGCTTACTCAGCTCCATACGGGTGGGATTCACAGATAAAATTGCCACGGCTTACACCTCCTGCGTTAGTTTTTGTAATACTTTTCAATAAATTCGTCTTTAATACGTTTCAGTTCCGATTTCGGCAGAATGGAAAGCAATTCCCAGCCGATTTCCAAGGTTTCTTCAATGCCTCGGTCGTTGTCATAGCCCTGGGACACGTATTTTTCTTCAAAAGCTTCGGCAAACTGCGCATACAGCTTATCAATATCCGAAAGAGCTGCTTCGCCCAGGATTGCCATCAGTTCTTTGGCTTCCTTACCTCTTGCGTATGCCGCAAACAGCTGATTCATGGTGTTTGCATGGTCTGCACGGGTCTTGCCCTCACCGATACCCTTATCTTTAAGACGGGAAAGCGACGGCAAAACATCCACGGGAGGCATGATGTTTTTACGGTACAGCTCACGGGACAGAATAATCTGACCTTCTGTGATGTAGCCGGTAAGGTCAGGAATCGGATGAGTCTTATCATCTTCCGGCATGGTTAAAATCGGAATTAAGGTGATAGAGCCGTCTTTTCCTTTCAGTCTGCCTGCGCGTTCGTACATTGCCGCAAGGTCTGTGTACATATAACCGGGGTAACCGCGACGACCCGGCACTTCTTTTCTTGCCGCGGACACTTCACGCAAGGCGTCTGCATAGTTTGTGATATCGGTAATGATAACCAGAACGTGCATCCCCTTTTCGAAAGCCAAAAATTCTGCGGCAGTAAGCGCCATTTTCGGAGTTGCGATACGTTCGATAGCCGGGTCGTTTGCAAGGTTTACAAACAGCACCGTTCTGTCGATTGCACCGGTTCTTGTAAATTCTTCTTTAAAGTAATTTGCTTCTTCAAAGGTGATACCTACAGCCGCAAATACTACTGCAAAGCTTTCATCCTTACCGAGCACCTTTGCCTGACGGGCAATCTGTGCCGCTAAATTTGCGTGCGGCAAACCCGAACCCGAGAAGATAGGCAGTTTCTGCCCTCTAACTAAGGTGTTCAAGCCATCAATTGCCGAAACACCCGTCTGAATGAATTCGGAGGGGTAATTTCTTGCGGCAGGGTTCATGGGCACACCGTTGATGTCTACGCGCTGTTCGGGGATAATTTCGGGACCGCCGTCAATGGGGTTTCCGAGACCATCAAACATACGGCCTAACATATCTTCGGATACGCCAAGCTCGATACCGCGTCCTAAAAAGCGTACTTTTGAATTGGAAAGGTTGATTCCTGCGCTGTTTTCAAACAACTGCACCAATGCGTTGGTACCGTTGATTTCCAGCACTCTGCAACGACGGATTTCACCGCTTTCCAGCTCGATTTCACCAAGCTCATTATAGGTTGCCTGTTCTACATCTTGCACCAGCATCAAAGGACCTGCAACCTCTTTTATGGTACGATATTCTTTTGCCATGGGTTTAGTCCTCCTTTACTGCTGCCTGTTCGAGCTGAACATCCAATGCATGCAGAATTTCTTCAAATGCATCTTTTGTTTCCTGCTCAGGCAGGTATTTGAATCTGCCGATTTGTTCGCGTGCCGGCAAAGAGAAGATTGCGTTTACCGGAACGCCGTTCTTTAATGCTTCATTGGCTTTGTCATAGTATGCCAGAACCAATTTCATCATCAGAAGCTGTTTATTTAAAGAAGTGAAGGTATCCACTTCATGGAACGCATCCTGATGCAAGAAGTCTTCACGGATAGAGCGTGCTGCTTCCAATTTGATACGGTCGGGCGCGGAAAGGGCGTCCATACCAACCAGTTTTACAATTTCGTCCAGTTCCTCTTCTTCCTGCAGGAGAAGCATCATGCGGTTTCTGCAAACCATCCAGTCGGGCGAAACCTCCTGATCAAACCAGTTCTTCATGCTGTCTAAATACAGCGAATAGGATTTCAGCCAGTTAATTGCCGGGAAATGTCTCTTATACGCAAGGGCAGAGTCTAAGCTCCAGAACACCTTTACGATACGTAAGGTTGCCTGGGATACAGGCTCGGAAATGTCACCGCCCGGAGGGGATACTGCACCGATAACCGAAAGCTCACCGGTACGTTCTTCGCTACCTAAGGTGTACACTCTGCCTGCCCGTTCATAGAACTGTGCCAGGCGCGAACCTAAGTATGCAGGATACCCTTCTTCACCGGGCATTTCTTCCAAACGTCCGCTCATTTCGCGAAGCGCTTCTGCCCAACGGGAGGTGGAGTCACCCATAAGTGCCACAGAATAGCCCATATCTCTGAAATATTCTGCGATGGTAATACCTGTATAGATCGATGCTTCACGCGCTGCAACCGGCATGTCGGAGGTGTTGGCAATCAGCACCGTTCTTTCCATAAGCGTAAGACCTGTTTTGGGGTCTTTGATTTCGGGGAATTCGTTTAAAACGTCGGTCATTTCGTTGCCACGTTCACCGCAACCGATGTAGACCACGATATCTGCGTCTGCCCATTTTGCCAGCTGATGCTGTACAACCGTTTTACCGCTGCCGAAAGGTCCGGGAACTGCAGCTACACCACCCTTGGAAATGGGGAAAAGTGTATCAATGACGCGCTGACCCGTAACAAGGGGCATATCGGGAGACATTTTCTGCTTATACGGTCTGCCGCGGCGTACCGGCCATTTCTGCATAAGGGTAAGCTCTTTTTTGCCCTTTGCGGTTTCCACCACGCAAACCGTTTCTTCTACTGTAAAATCGCCCTTTTCGATAGAAAGGATTGTACCCTCTACCCCATAGGGAACCATAATTTTCTGTACAACTGCCTGTGTTTCCTGCACCGTTCCTAAGATGTCGCCTGCAACAACCTTAGCGCCTGCAGAAAGCACCGGTACAAACGTCCATTTCTTTTCTCTGTCCAGAGAAGGTACTGAAACACCTCTGTGCAGGTTTGTACCTACCTGCTCCATGATTTTATTTAAAGGTCTCTGGATACCGTCATAGATACCTGAAATCAGACCCGGTCCCAACTCTACCGAAAGGGGTGCACCAGTAGAAATTACCGGTTCACCGGGGCCTAAGCCGGAGGTTTCCTCGTAAACCTGCACCGATGCCTGATCGCCGTGCATTTCAATGATTTCACCAATCAAGCCGTGCTGACTTACCTTTACCACATCGAACATGTTTGCATCGCGCATGTTCGACGCTACAACCAACGGTCCTGAAACCTTTACGATTGTTCCGTTTGCCATAATCTTACTCCATTCTTATTCCTGATTAAAAATAATATCCGAACCGACAGCCTGTTCCACTGCCTTCTTTACATAGCTTACACCAAAGCCCGTACTGCCTGAAACCGACGGAATCGGAATGATTGCAGGTGTAGGCTTTGTGCGGTATTCGTCCAAAATATCCGACACCGCTTCTGCAAAGTTTTCGGTTATAAAAATCACCGTATATTCTCTGGCAATCAACGCTTTCAGTGCATCCTCTGCTTCTTCCCCGTTTTTAACGGGTACAGGGTCAAGCCCCAGCACCTTGAATGCAGAAATACTGTCGTAATCGCCTAAAATACCGATACGTTTATTCACTGCCATAGACTACCCTCTCAATCTTTCCCGGATTTCCTGCTCGGAAAAGCCGTTGATTTTGCAGGATAAAATAATCCGCACCGACAAAAGCTCTGCCTGTTTCTTTAAAATGAACGCCAGAAGGGGTTCAACACCTAAGATAACGTATTTTGCCTGCTCGGTAAAAGCGGTTATCTTTTCGTCCGCGTACTTTTCAAAAGCACTGATACCCTCTTTCAACGCAGACACCGCTTCCCCGTAGTTGCAGGATTCGATGTAGCCAAAAAGCGCATCGCTGTTGCTTAAGGCATTTTCAATCAGGGCTTCCCGATTGAATGCCGAATGCTTAGAAAGGGCTTTTTCCAGAAAGCTTCTGTCCTTTTCGGTCTTTTGCGCTCTGTAAGCAATTTTGATGTCCGAAAGTGCATTTTTTAAGGTCACAAACTCTTTGATAAATGAACTTCCGCTCTCGTTTGCCGCCTGCATCATAGCATCCATTGCCGCTTTGTCCAAAGCAATATCCGAAAGCTGACTGTCCTCGGTTTCCGCAAGAAGGCTGTAGCTATACTCTGCCGCCTCTTTAAAAGGCGATTGCAGCAACCCAAAATTCTTGGTAGAAATCGCCTGCTCAATTTGCGCTGCATCCAATGTGCCCGGCTCTAAGAACAGATGCTTGTATTCCTTTACCCCTGCAAAGGTTGCCTTAATCATCACCTTGATATTATGGAAATCGTTTTCATACATTAAAATATCAAGAGATGCACCCTTTGGCATAACCTCCCGCACCGTTTCCCAGCATAGCTGTTGCTGGGCTTTAAGCAGTTTTTCAAAATCCTGCGGTGCACAAGGCTCTGAGCCGTAGCCCTTATCTGCAAGGACACGCATAGCCTCTTCGGGTGTTTTGCACAAAATCAGGCTTTCAATATCACTTTTGTCCAAAAGCTTGTTTTCCAACGCGCGGATGTATGCAACGCCATAAGCGTAATCTGCCTGTCTCACCTTTACACCTCCGCCTTAAAACAGCTCGTGGCATACTATATCCACCAGCATTTCGTGATGCTCTCTGAAAAGGGCTTCTACCGCACAGTTTTCTTCAATCATGCCATACTTTAAGATAAATCCGCCCCGAATGTCCGCTGTGTCAGCCGACAAAGTAAGTCCTGCCTTTTCCATAGCGGTTTTCATGCCGTCCGAAAGGCGAGCTTTATCTTTTGCATTAAATACGATCTCACCCTTTTGAGCGTCGTTTTTATGCTTTGCAAGAAGCTTTTCCATAAGCGCCATATACTCGGCATCCTGCATATTGTAAACCGTTTCTTCTGCTTTTAAAAGGGTTTCGGTAATTAAACGGTTTTTTTCGGCTAAGATTGCCTGTGCCTTTTCCTTTGCGGCACCCGAAATTGCGGAGGTGGTTAAGATTTCGCTGTCTTTTCTTGCCTGTTCGCAAGTTTTTTCACCGTCTGCCTGCGCACGCGCTTTATATTCTGCCAGAATTTCTGTGTACTTTGCATCTGCCTGCTTTAGAATTTCCTTGGCTTTTTCCTGCGCGTCAGCGGCAATACGGTCGGTTATAATCCGCAAATCTGCCATTGTCCGCTCCTCCTTACATACCTGTTACCATAAGGAAAGAGGTGATGAATGCCAGAAGTGCATACAATTCTACCAAAGAAGCAGAAACGATAGCCTTAGAGGATTCCTGGGGACGTTTTGCCACAAGGCTTACACCAGAGGTTGCTACTCTGCCCTGATACATTGCGGAGAAAAGACCGCCAAGACCAATCGGCAGACAAGCTGCCAGATATAATAATCCCTGAACGGTACCTTCTGTGCTTGCGGGCAAAGGATCGCCGCCCAATACACCAATGTTTAAAAGAACCATAACGCCAACAATCAAGCCGTAAAGACCCTGTGTACCCGGCAGAAGCTGTAAAACCAGCAATTTACCGAACTTGGACGGGTCTTCCGAAACAACACCTGCAGCCGCTTCAGACGCCATACCAACGCCCTTTGAAGAACCGATACCAGCCAATACTACGGCGAAAACTACGCCTAACCATGCAAATAATGTACCATAACTCATTTTTTCATTCCTCCATAAACATATAATATTTTGTATTCATTTTAAGAGGGGCAAAAGCGCGTCCGCCGCCTTCATAAAATTTCGCAAAAAATTCAACATACTGCAATCGGTTTGTATGCACATACGCACCCAAGCAGTTTAATGCAAAGTTGATGAGGTGACCGATGATGAAAATCACCACAAACACAATCATCCCCACAACACCGCCGCCTGCCAGCTTGCCCATGGTGTTCACCACGTTGGCAATAACACCTGTGGCAAGACCAAGCGCCATCAGTCTTGAATAAGACAGTGCGTCCGACACATAGCTTGTTACATCATATAAGCTCAGTATACCGCTGAACAGCTTCATAATAATGTTTTTCTGACTGCGTCCCTGGGTCAGCACCAGACCGACCGCACCGCCAATCATCATATAAATACCTGCATCGGATAAACCGTCAATGCCAAACAGCATACCGCCTGCCATCACGCAGACACCGCACAGCACCACAATCCATAAGCCTACATCAAAAAGTGCCGCCAGACGCTCTTTTTGTCTCCAGAGGGTATAGAATTTGATGCCAAGGCCCACAAGAATCTGCACAAGACCCAATGCGATTGAGAAAATCATCAGGGTAAGCGGTTCTTCAATGGGGTTAATCCAAATCGGTTTCAGTCCCGGTATCAGGTCACCGAAAAAGCCGCCGTACATAAAGCCCCAGAAGGTTGTGGACACACCGCAGTAGAAAAACATTCTCATGTTGTTCTTTGTGCTCTGCTCCACTTTGGCAAAAAAGCCCAAGTAACCGCAAACCAGAACCATCAAAAGACCGTAGCCTGCATCCGAGAACATCATGCCGAAAAACAGATAATAGAAAAACGCCATAATCGGGTTGGGGTCAATATCGGTTTTGCCGGGCATGGAATAGGTGGTGGTAATGCCCTCCACCGGCTTGGCAAAGGCATTGTTTACGAGCAATACCGGCGTCTCCTCATCCTCGGGAATATCGGTAATTTCCACATACGAATTTGTTTTTTCGGTTAACAGCTTTTGGATTTTCTCCGCTTTTTTCTGCGGAACATAGCCATGCATCACAAAAGTCGTTTCGGTCTGGCAAAGCTTTTCCAGCTCGTTGTACTTATCAATACGCATTACCAGACGGTCGTGAAACATCTGAATTTCTGCTCTGCGCTCTGCCGCATCCAGAATGGTCTGCTTTTTAACCTTAGCTTCTTCTTTCAACGCTTCAATCCGCTGGCTTAACTGCTTGATTTTGTCTCTTGCACTCAAATGGGAAAGGGAAAATGCCGGGGGTACAAAGCCCGCTTCGCGCATTGCCTTTTCTGCATCTGCTTTTTTATCCTTCGGATACATAAAATACAGTCTTGTGCACTCTTTGTCCGCACTTACGATTTCAAAGTAAACAAAATCTTTGGCTGTACCCAGTAACGCTTCGATTTGCGCAATCTCCAGGCAACCCTGCGCCACACCGAGTGCCGATTCGGTGGCTTGTGTCCCCCCCGAATTTAAAGGCACGTCTAAGGTTTTCCAGGGTTCTAACACGGTGATACGGCTTAAAAGTCTGCCAATATCGGTATCAATTTCTGCAATGCGCTTATGGGCTGTGGAAATGCCGAGTATCAGGTCACCCATTTCTTTTGCCTCATTGGCCTGCATGGAAATCTTAGTCACATCCGCCTCTTTGCGCATGGCAAACATGGCTGTTTTTTCGGGTGCATACTCTTCTAAAATTGCAAGCGCCTGCACCGCGGCATTTAAATGCCGTTCAAAGCCGATAATGCTGTTTGAAACATCCACCTGCTCTAAGCTTTTATCCTTTGCGGGAATAAACTCTACCGAGGCGGTTTTCTGCAACAGCTCCATAACGGCTTTGCGCTGTGTTTTTAATCCGATAACCGAAATTTTTTTCATTTTGGCTATCATGCATTTATCACCACTTTTCTTTCAGGTCAAATTTTTAAAAAATCCTGTCAATCACTTTTTGAATTACATCCGCCTGCTTCTGACTTGTTTCGCGGTTCAATGCTTCTAAAGCCTCCTGCGTAGGAATTTTAGCTTTTTCACGCACCTTATCCGCTTCGGTCTGCGCATAATGAATGATATTCTTCGCTTCCGCGCCCGACTCGGTCTGCATACGGTTTAACAATGCTGCCCCGTCATCATGGGCTCTTGCGATTATGTCCTTTGCATCCTGCTCGGCTTTTGCAATGACCGCTGCCGCCTCCGCTTCCGCTTTTTTTACCTGTTCTACTGCCTGAAATGCCATATATGCACCTCCTTACAAATATACATTACTTATTATATACTGTTTTTCCATTTTTTTCAAGCTTTTTTTGATTGACATTGAATTTTTTTTACGATATAATGCATAGTATATCCTAAAAAGCGCAATTCCAACCAAAAAAGGAGATTTTTCATGAATATTACACTCATTGGCATGCCGGGTGCAGGCAAAAGCACGGTTGGCGTTATTTTGTCCAAAATTTTAAACTTGAATTTTGCAGACACCGATATTTTAATTCAGCAATCCGCAGGGCAAAAGCTTGCGGAAATTATTGCAAAAAGCGGTACGGAAGGCTTTTTGGAGCTGGAAAAAGAGACCATACTGCAGACCAACTTCAAAAATACGGTAATCGCCACGGGCGGCAGTGTTGTGTATAGGGAAGAAAGCATACTTCACCTGAAAAAACTTGGCAAGGTTGTGTATATTAAAGTATCGCTTGCCGAAATCGAAAAGCGGGTAAAAAGTATGTCTAAGCGCGGTGTTGTGGCACTAAATGCCAAGACAATTCCCGAGCTTTACAACGAACGCAAAGCCCTTTATGAAAAATATGCAGACCTTACCGTTTGCACCGACGGGCTGGATTTAGAGGAAAGTGCCGTAAAAATTGCCGAACTTCTTGAAATTTGACAAAACTTTCACATTTATCATCTTGACGTGAGCAAAAAAATATACTATAATAGAAAAGAAATAAAGAAAAAGGAGTTATGAAACATGTCTGACAAAGTAAACAATCCGGCTGAAAACCCGATTGAAGAAAACAATGAAGTTTTGACAGAAGAAGCTGTTGAAGAAGTAACAGAAGAAATTGTTGCGGAAGAAACAGAAGAAGCTGTTGAAGAGGTAACCGATGCGGTTACAGAGGATGCAGCGGAAGATGTCGTTGCAGATGAATCCGAAGAAACTGCAGAAGATGCAGAAAATGAAGAAGACACAGCAGAAATTGTGGAAGAAAAGAAGCCTTCTTTCTTTAAGCGTTTATTCACAAGCCCCATTTTCTCTGCAGCACTACTTATCGGTCTGGTGGTTGTGCTCGGTTTAATCGTGTGGAATACTTTTAAAGATGCCCCCACTTCCGTAAAAGATACCGATGTCATTGCAACAGTTGATGACCAGAACATTTATGCATACGAAGTGCGTTACTACTGCAAGATGGGCTACGGTGTAGAGGATGCCATCAATCTTCTGGCTGAACAAAAGCGTATGCTTCAGTTGGCAAAGGAAAACAACATTACCATGACCGAAGAACAGAAAGCGGACATGGAAGAATATTTTGAAATGACTGTTTCGGAATACGGCGAACAGTTTGAAGCACAGCTTGAACAGTTTGGTCTGACACTTGACCAGTTCAAGCTCATGAATGAAGAAAATGCAATTTACGGAAACGTAATGAATCGTATTCCCGAGCTTGGTCTTGTGGAAGGCTTTACCACCAAGGAAGTAAAACCCTTCTATGATGATAATTTCCTGCGTGCAAAGCATGTATTGATTGCAACCGGCACCCCGGATGAAAACGGTGAATTGCCCGAAGGCGCTTTGACGGAAGCAGAAGCACTGGCTAAAGCAAACGAAGTTGTGGAACGCCTGAATGCAGGCGAAAGCATTGACGCTTTGATTTCCGAACTTTCGGATGACAAAGCAGGCTCTGAATCAAGCCCCAACGGCTATGTATTTATCAACACCACCGGCATGGACGAATCAATTAAGACCAGCCTTTCCAACACCGGTCTTACTATGGTAGATGAATTCACCGAAGCTACTGTCAACTTAGAAGTCGGCGAAATCTCCGAGCCTGTTAAAACCAACTACGGCTACCATGTCATCTTAAAGCTTGACATCAACGAAAACGAAGAAATCTTTAAAGATGCCCAGGGCGATGTGCTTTATGCAATGTCCATTGTTAAAGCTGACGAATATTCTGTGGCAAACGATGCATTCATGAAATCTCTGGAAGGTAAATACGAAACAAAAATCGATCAGGATTTAGCGGATGCTATGATGATTGAAATGTACAAGGCTGAACATGATCCTGAAAAACAGCAGCAGATGATGCCCTACTAAATCAAACCGAAGAAACAACGCCAAACAAGCGTTGTTTCTTTTTTATCTTTTTACGGTACAGATAAATATGCAAGTGCAGATTTTCGCAAAAATTTAATACTTTTTAAGGCATTTTTATATTGACTTTTATACCAAAGCATGGTACAATGACCTTGTATTCAAATATTGACAAAATGTGGTGATTAAAATGAAAAAAGTTTACAAATTAGCGAGCTTCGGATACGGCGGCATGGCAGGTATCCACATTGATAAAGTGCTCTGCAACTATGAGCGCATTGACGTTAAGGGCGTGTACGATATCGACCCCGCCCGTGCAAAGGCTGCAGAGGACAACGGCTATTATGCATATAAATCCAAAGAGGAGCTTTTAAACGACGCGGAAATTGACATTGTATTGGTTGCAACCACCAACGACTGCCACAAAGAGCTTTGTATTGATGCCCTTAAGGCAGGCAAAAATGTACTTTGCGAAAAACCCGTTACCATGACCAGCAAGGACTTAGAGGACATCATGGTTGTGGCAAAGGAAACCGGCATGGTGTTCTCGGTTGACCAGAACAGACGTGTAAACAAGGATTTCTTAGCGATGAAAAAGGCTGTAGAAGACGGACTTTTGGGCGATGTTTATGTAATTGAATCCCGCGTAGAAGGCTCGAGAGGTTTGCCTGCAGGCTGGAGATGCGAAGCAGAAAAAGGCGGCGGCATGATGCTGGACTGGGGTGTACACTTGATTGACCAGCTGATGTATATGTACACCGATAAGGTTGTGAATGTATTCTGCAAAATGTACAGCATTAACTACCCCGAGGTTGATGACAACTTCCGTCTGACTATGACCTTTGAAAGCGGTTTGACCGCACATGTAGAGGTTTCCACCAACAACTACATCCGTCATCCCAGATGGTATGTTTTGGGTACAAAGGGAACCTTACAGATTGACGACTGGGATGCGTTCGGTAAAATCGTTCGTCCCACCGACAAGCAGAATTCCTGGGGTGTGGACATTGTAAGCACCAAGGCAGGTCCTTCCAAGACCATGGCACCCAGAGACCCGTCTACTGTGGAAATCATTCCCGTGGCTGCACCCGTTTGGGGCATTCCGGATGATTTGACCTCTGTGTATAACCCCTACGTTGCAAAGCTGGACGGCGAAGCAGAACTGACCATCACTCCCGAGCAGGCATTGCGTGTTATCAAGGTTATGGAAGCCGCTTTCGAATCTGCGAAAACCGGTAATGCAATTCACACCGACATTTAAGGATAAACTACATAAGCGGCGGTTTCGCCGCTTATTTTTCTAAGAAAGGATGAATACAACTTATGCGTATCGTAATTCAGAGAGTACAGTATGCAAGCTGTACGGTAGACGGCACCTGTACCGGCAAAATCGAAAAGGGCTATGCGGCGCTGATTGGCATTAAAGAAACCGACACCACCGAAATTGCACTTAAAATGCTGGAAAAAATCAAAAAGCTTCGCATTTTCGAGGACGAGAACGAAAGAATCAATTTAAACTTAGAAGCAGTAGACGGCGGTATTCTCTTAATTCCGCAGTTTACGCTGTATGCAGACTGCAAAAGCAACCGTCCCGGTTTTACCAAGGCGGCACCGCCTGACATGGCAAAGGGTCTGTTTTGCTACATGGTAGACCATGCACCCGAATATTTTGACAAAGTTGCCGCAGGCTGGTTTGGTGCAGATATGAAAATTGAACTGTTAAACGACGGTCCCTTTACTGTAATTTTAGATAGTGAAGAGCTGAGAATGGAGTCAAAATAATGCCGAAATCCTCTATGCAGGGCTTGAAAATATTATATATTTTAAAATTCTTAGAGGAATGCTCGGATGAACAGCATCCGATAACCACAAACGAAATCATTGCACATCTTGACGCTTTGGGCATTTCTGCAGAGCGGAAGTCTGTGTACGCAGACTTAGAACGTTTGCGCACCTTTGGTGCGGACATTCTTTCCGACCGGGCACGCGGACATTATATCGCTTCGCGCACCTTTGAGCCTGCAGAACTTAAGCTTCTGGTGGATTGCATTCAGTCCAACCGCTTTATGACCTCTAAAAAGAGCAGTCAGCTGATTGGTAAGCTCGAAAGCCTTTTAAGCCGCCATCAGGCGCAGGACCTGCAACGGCAGGTGTATATCGCAAACCGCGTTAAAAGCGTAAACGAACAGATTTACTATAACATTGACACCCTGCATGATGCCATCAACCAAAAAAGGCAGATTGCTTTCCACTACACCACCTACACCACCGACAAGCAGAAGGTACTAAGAAAAGACAAGGAATACACCGTACATCCTTATGCACTGATGATATCTGAAGAGCATTATTATCTGGTCTGCTATTACGGGGCGCGTAACAAGATTTCAAACTTCCGTGTGGACCGTATGGAGCATATCCGTATTTTAGAGGATGCAGTGTTCCCCATGGCCGAGACGGCAGGTGCGGATTTCGATTTGGGTGAATATTCCAAACGGCAGTTTAACATGTACACCGGTGAAAAGAAGAAGCTGACTCTGCTTTGTGAAAACAGCATGATGAACGCGGTGATTGATCGATTCGGTGAAAATATTTTTGTAGTTCCCTACGACGAGAACCGTTTCACCTTAAAGGTAGATGTGGTAGTCAGCCCCACCTTTTTCAGCTGGATTGTAATTTTCGGTGGACAGATACAAATCTTAGAGCCGTCAGATGTCAAAGAGGATTTTATGAATCTGCTTCGTAGTTTTAAAAATGAATGAGCAATTTTAAACAACAAAAGTCGGCTTACGCCGACTTTATTTTTTTATTGACAACACACAAAAAACATTGTAAAATAAAGGTGTGGAGGTGAGAAATGTGTTTAATTCCATAGAGGTTAAATTTTGCGACAGGCGAATTGTTGACAAGACCTGGTGGTGTGTTGCAAAGCCCAGCTTTCGTCCGATTTTTCATATCGGGCAAAACCGCCTGCACTATGTACACAGTGGCAGTCCCACCATTTACTGTGACGAAAAGCCCTACACGTTAGAGCCGGGTAAGCTGTATCTTTTCCCGCAGAATCTGTCCTTTCGCGGTGAGGTTGCGGACGGAACAGAATATGACCATACTGCGCTTGATTTTCTGACCTTTCCGCCGGTCCACATGTCAAAGCCGTTAGAAATATCGCTTTCCGCCTCTCCCCTGCTCCAACCTGCTACAGAAATCTGTGCTAAGCTGATTGCGCTGCATCCCATGGCGCGATACGGGACCCGAAACGAATACAGCCCGCTGATTGAAAGCTACGGCATGAATCTTTTAAAGCTGATTCATGAGGTGTATCCCATTGAAACGATTTCCGATCCGTTTATCACAGACATTTTAAACTATATTCACGAAAACTACTACAAAGAACTGCGCTTAGAAGAGCTTTCTGCGCGCACCAATTACCAGAAGCATTTCTTTATCCGTAAATTCAAGCAGATTATGGGGGTACCCCCTTACAAATATATCAAGGACTATCGCATGAGCACTGCTTTTTATCTGATTCAGACTGGAAAGTTCAGCATTGCACAGGTGGCAGAGCGGGTCGGCTACAGCGACACGTCCGGCTTTTCACACGCCTTTAAGCAACAATTCGGCATTTATCCCAACGAAGTTTCCAAAACAGTTTTTCTGTAATTTACGGGAGGTGAAAACATGTTCAATTCCATAGCACTCAGATTCTACGGAAGAGACAAAAGTGCATCCGACTGGTGGCTGGCTTCATTGCCGGCACAGCATCCGAAATTTCGCTTTTTGCCCAGCCGTCTGCATTATGTGCACAGTGGCGCACCCACTGTGTATTGTGGTGACAAAGCATACAAATTAGAACCCGGTAAACTGTATTTCTTTCCGCAAAATCTTTCCTTACGCGCATCGATGGAGGCGGGAGATATTTACGACCACACCGTGCTGACCTTTTTTATGTATCCACCCACGCGTATGTCTGAGGCTTTGGTAATTGACCTTTCCGTTTCACCGCTTTTAAAGAGCGCCACTGATGTGGTTATGCAATTAGCAGAGAAATATCCTATGACGGATTATACTGAGCAACACACGCACACGCCTCTGATTGAAAGCTATTGTGTTAATTTGCTGAAGCTGATTGACGAGCATATATCCCCCATCGAAACGGTTTCTTCTAAAGCCATTGCAGATGCGCTGAGCTATATCCACGAAAACTATCAGAAGGAGCTGACGGTAGAAGAGCTTTCTGCGCGCACCAATTACCAAAAGCATGCTTTTATGCGAAAATTTAAGCAGATTATGGGCGTTTCGCCTTACAAATATATTAAGGATTACCGCTTAAGCAACGCGTATTATCTGTTGCGGACGGGTAATTTTACCATTGCAGAAGTGGCAGAGCAGATTGGCTATAACAACAGCACAAGCTTTTCCCATGCTTTCAAACAGCATTTTGGCATCTATCCTAAAGATGCCATGAAGTCTGTTTAAATCCCACACGGAGGTAGAAAATGTTCAATTCCATAGTACTACGATACTGCGAAAAAAAGCGAAAAACATCCACCGACTGGTGGTTGGCATCGTTACCTGCAAATGACTTAAAATTCCGTTTTGTTCCGGGCAGACTGCATTATGTACACAAAGGTTCGCCCACCATTTACTGCGATGAAAAGCCTTATAAGCTGGAACCGGGCAAGCTGTATTTCTTTCCGCAGAATCTTTCGCTCCGGGCAGAAATGGAAGAAGGCTCGTTTTATGAGCATACCGCCTTGGACTTCTTTGTCTATCCGCCCACACGCATGACAGAGGCTTTAGTGATTGACCCCTCCGAGACACCTCTGATTCAAAAAGCACTCGACATTTTACTCTTGTTTGCAGAGCAATATCCAAAGAAAAATGTGAACGACCATCACGAATACGTTCCGCTGATTGAGAATTATTGTGTCAATCTGCTGAAGCTGATTGACAAGCTGATTTCGCCCATTGAAACGGTTTCTTCGCCGTTTATTGCCGACGTTTTGAGCTATATTCACAAAAACTATCAAAAGGAGCTGACAATAGAAGAGCTTTCGGCACTTACCAATTACCAAAAGCATGTTTTTATACGCAAATTCAAGCAGATTATGGGTGTTCCGCCTTATAAGTACATCCGAACCTACCGCTTAAATACCGCTTATCAATTGATCCGGGCAGGAAGCCACAGCATTTCGCAGGTGGCTATGCAGGTAGGCTACGAGGATTCCACCAGCTTTTCTCACGCCTTTAAACAGCATTTCGGCATGCATCCTACCGAGGTTTCCAACAGACCGTCCGACAATTAAAAAAAGACCGCGCCGCGGTCTTTTTTTAATTGTCCCGTTTATTGTTTACAATCTTTTCACCGTCAAATAAAATGACGCCTTTTCCCCAGCCTGCTATCTTTCCATCGTTTAAAAATTTGATAAAATTCTTTTGCAGGGTTGTGTTTGCAGAAAGCTTGCTTGTGTCACCGTCGTAAGGCTTTCCGAACACCGCACGGGCATTTAAAAACTCCCCTGCCTTGCCAAAGCTTTGGTCTATGATATCAAAATCCTCCATAAAATCGGCAAGATTGGAACCTTTTGGAAAAACCTCTCTGTAACCCGGAAAAATCAGCCAACTTTCGCAAATAATCGGCAGATATTCTCCCTTTTTCCTGCCAAAATATGCAAAGGCTTTTTTGTAGGAATCTATCCGCGCTTCTCTCGGCATAGGTCCCGAGGACGGAATGTGAAAATTTACCACTTCATCATCGGAATTAATCTTAAAGTCACCCCATTCATAAGTAAGCCCCTCAAAAAACGGTTTTGTGTGGTACTGAAATCTGCCCAGTGCCACAATTTCCGCTCTGAAAAAGATGGCGTACCACCAAAAGGGTATAACCCCCAGAACACCGACTTTCTCTTTGCATTCATCAAGCTTATACTTAAAATCTTTTGCCGTATCATAAAAAATCTCTTCGCTTATGCCCTTTTTTAAGTAGGCTTCACGCAATTTTTCCAAGTTGGACAGCAAAAACAGCATGTCTAAGCTACGCGAATCCATATCGTATTTGGTCGCCATCGGTTTTAATTTTTCCTGCAAGGTAATGCTTTCTGCTCTGTTTTGGCAAAACGAAAATTCTTCGCCAAGCTTTGTAAAAAGGGCACGGTCTGCCTCGTCCAATCCATTGTAACTGTTTAAAAAGAAGTTGATCTCCGTCTTATCAAAACCGATTTTTCGTAATGTTTCTTCCATGCATATCCCCTCTTTATTAAGCAGTTTACCACATTCTGCCCAAAAAAGCAAGAAAAAAAGACCGCGATGCGGTCTTTTTTTAATACAGCTTAATTTCGTATTTGTCTATGAGGCGCAATAGCTTTTCCACCTTTTTGTCATTGTCTAATTCTTCGCTTTGTACGATTTTTTCTACTGTTTTGAAAAAGTTCTCGTAGGCTTCGTTCCGAATGCGGTCAAAATCCTTATTCTGCATATATTTCCACACCGCATCGGTGATGTATGTCCTTATCATGCGGTTTGTGATGTCTATGCGAAAATCTTCCTCATTATAAAAAATCTCCGACATCTCTTTTTCCTCCTTAAATAAAAAAGTACGCAACCGAAGCTGCGTACTAAAAAGCGCAGAGCTCCGGTGATGTTTTGCGATAACAACTCATGAAACCCTAAAAAAGAGATTTATGACCAAACAGAGGTACGCTTTTTAACAATAGCATATCTCTTTTTCAGGATTATATTAAGTTGTTATCGCATCTTTAGTATACCACAAATTTCAAGCAATTACAATAGTAAAATCAAAAAGAACGTCACAAAAAAAGACCTTGCAAAACGCAAGGTCTTTTTACTGTTTAAGTTAGAATTATTTATCTTCCTTAATCTTAGCCTGAGCAGCAGCCAAACGAGCGATCGGCACACGGAACGGCGAGCAGGATACATAATCCAAGCCAATCTTATGGCAGAATTCTACGGATACAGGGTCACCGCCATGTTCACCGCAGATACCGCAGTGCATTTCGGGACGAACCTTTTTACCGAGTTCTACAGCCATTTCCATCAGCTTACCAACACCGGTCTGGTCAAGCTTAGCAAAGGGATCGTTTTCGAAAATCTTTGCATCATAGTAAGCATCCAAGAACTTACCAGCGTCGTCACGGGAGAAACCGTAGGTCATCTGGGTCAAGTCGTTGGTACCGAAGCAGAAGAATTCAGCTTCAGTTGCAATCACGTCAGCAGTAAGAGCTGCTCTCGGGATTTCAATCATGGTACCTACTTCGTACTTCAGGTCGATGCCTGCAGCTGCGATTTCAGCATCAGCAGTTGCTACAACGTCGTTCTTAACATACTTAAGTTCCTTAATTTCGCCAACCAAGGGAATCATGATTTCAGGAACGATATTCCAATCGGGATGCGCCTTCTTCACATTGATAGCAGCACGGATAACCGCTTTGGTCTGCATCTTTGCGATTTCAGGATAAGTAACTGCCAGACGGCAACCACGGTGACCCATCATGGGGTTGAATTCATGGAGAGAAGCGATGATAGCTTTGATGTCAGCAACAGATTTGCCCTGTGCTTTAGCCAAAGCTTCAATATCAGCTTCTTCTGTGGGAACGAATTCATGCAGCGGAGGATCTAAGAAACGGATGGTAACGGGGTTACCTTCGAGTGCTTCATAGAGAGCTTCAAAGTCGCCCTGCTGATAAGGAAGAATCTTTTCAAGTGCTGCTTCTCTTTCTTCAACAGTATCGGAGCAAATCATTTCACGGAATGCTGCGATTCTTTCAGCTTCGAAGAACATATGTTCGGTACGGCAAAGACCGATACCTTCAGCGCCGAGTTCACGAGCCTTCTTAGCGTCAGCCGGAGTATCAGCATTGGTACGTACTTTCAAGGTTCTGAATTCATCAGCCCATTCCATGATTCTGCCGAATTCACCAGCGATTTCAGCATCAACGGTGGGGATAATACCATCATAGATGTTACCGGTAGAACCGTCGATGGAGATGTAGTCACCTTCCACATAGGTCTTACCTGCAAGTGTAAACTTCTTGTTTTCTTCGTCCATTACGATATCGCCGCAACCGGATACACAGCAAGTACCCATACCACGAGCAACAACGGCTGCGTGAGAGGTCATACCGCCACGAACGGTCAGGATACCCTGAGAAGCCTTCATACCTGTAATATCTTCAGGAGAGGTTTCCAGACGAACCAGAACAACCTTTTCACCTCTTGCATTCCAGCTTTCGGCGTCTTCAGCAGTAAATACTACCTTACCGCAAGCAGCACCGGGAGATGCACCCAAACCACGGCCTGCAGGTGTTGCAGCCTTCAATGCTTTAGCATCGAACTGGGGATGGAGAAGTGTATCTAAGTTTCTGGGGTCAATCATAGCAACAGCCTGCTTCTTATCGATCATGCCTTCGTCAACGAGGTCGCAAGCAATCTTAAGAGCAGCTTTTGCAGTTCTCTTACCATTTCTGGTCTGGAGCATATAGAGTTTACCGTTTTCAACGGTGAATTCCATATCCTGCATGTCTCTGTAGTGGTCTTCCAAAATAGCGCAAACTTTTTCAAAGTCAGCAAATGCTTCGGGGAATTTTTCAGCCATTTCATTGATCGGCATGGGAGTACGAACACCTGCAACAACGTCTTCACCCTGTGCGTTTACAAGGAATTCACCCATCAAGCCGGGTTCGCCGGTAGCGGGGTCACGGGTAAATGCAACACCGGTACCGCAGTTGTCGCCCATGTTACCGAATGCCATCATCTGTACGTTAACAGCGGTACCCCAAGAGTACGGGATATCGTTGTCTCTTCTGTAAACGTTTGCTCTGGGGTTGTCCCAAGAACGGAATACAGCTTCAACAGCACCCATCAACTGTTCCTTAGGATCAGTCGGGAAGTCTTTACCGATTTTGCTCTTGTATTCAGCCTTGAACTGGCCGGCAAGAACTTTTAAGTCTTCAGCAGTCAGTTCAACGTCCTGCTTAACACCCTTTTCTTCTTTCATTTTGTCGATGAGTTCTTCGAAGTATTTCTTACCTACTTCCATAACTACGTCGGAATACATCTGGATGAATCTTCTGTAGCAGTCCCAAGCCCATCTGGGGTTACCGGATTTAGCGGATACTGCTTCAACAACGTCTTCATTCAGACCCAAGTTTAAGATGGTGTCCATCATACCGGGCATGGAAGCTCTTGCACCGGAACGAACGGATACGAGAAGGGGATTTTCCTTATCGCCGAATTTCTTTCCGCAGATTTCTTCCATCTTAACGATGTTTTCCATAATTTCTTTCTGGATTTCTTCGTTAATCTTTTTGCCGTCTTCATAATACTTTGTGCAGGCTTCGGTAGAAACGGTAAAGCCCTGGGGAACCGGCAGACCCATTTTGGTCATTTCTGCGAGGTTCGCACCTTTACCGCCCAATGTGTTACGCATTGTAGCGTCGCCTTCGCTAAAAAGATATACATACTTTTTGCTCATTTTTAAGTTTCCTCCTTAATACTTCATTATCATATCTATTATACTCTATAATTTTGCATTTGTAAAGAAAAATTTTTAAAAATGATGTATTTTTTACAAAATTACAGATTTTAAATAGTCAAGCGCAGGCAATTCGCGCCCTAAACGGTAGATACAGTACTGCTCTGTAAGGGTTGAAAGCACCTTTAAGCTCTCCTCGCCCACCGAAAAATTATAAAGCTTTTTGATATCCGCATGCAATATGTACTGCAAGGCTTTGAAAAGGGAAGCATTCAGCTCAATCCCCTCTTTGCCGCAATCGGGGCAGGTCAGATATCCCTCCTTTATGTTAAACAAAAGCGGAAATTCCGTATTTCCGCAGGCGGCACAGCCTGAAATGAGCGGTGCGTACCCTTCTTCTGCCATCAAACGCATTTCAAATACACTTTTTACAAAATGCAAATCCTTATCGGTATTGCAAAGCATATAAAAGGTATTTAAGAGAAGCGAAAGGGTTTCCGAGTCGCTTGAAAAGCATTCGGGCACCGCATAGGATGCCAACTGCCCGAAATAGGTAGCTAAAGTTAGCTTTTCAATATCCTCGCTTAAGGCAAAGAAATTTTCGATGGGGGTTGCGCGCTTTAAAAAATACAGCTCGTTATTGGAAGGGCTGACCTCCAAATCCGAGTAGCAAAGAAAGGTAGCGCCTGCGCCGAATCTGCCTTTTACGCGGCGGATATTTTTTGCGAGCACAGAAATTTTACCGTCCTTTTCGGTAAGGACGGTTAAAATTTTATCCGCTTCCCCAAGGTTGGTCTCCCTCAGGATAAGTCCCCGTAATTTCTCGTTCATGTTCTTCCTTCTTCTCCAATGCAATTTCCTCGGCGTATTCGCTGTCTAAGATGCGGTTTAGCTCCCGATACAGCAAATATGCCTCAATATCGCCCGTTTCGTGAAAGTATGGCCATGTGTCAAACATTTTTCAATCACCCCACACTTAGTTTGTGTGACGGACTTAAAGATATGTGATGTAAAAAATGGTTTATCTCCCACGCAGGCAGGCGACTTTTTTCGACAATCTTACTATAAAGACTGTATAATTTAGATGCCAGGCTTTTTGCGAATGCTCATATCGATTAGAATTTAAAAATTAATCTTTCGATTTATAAACACACTTTAATAAAGTTTTTCCCGAACGCTGTCAACTCAAATTTACCTTTTTCAATTTCAATTTTTTCTCCTTCATTAACAGTTCTATTTAATAATCCTTTAATGGACACATGTTCTTTTAACGGTTTATATAACGCTTCTGTGTTAAGATATACTCCGTTTGGAATTGCAATCAATTTCAATCTTTCAAAATTATCTAAGTATGCAAATATCTCACTCGGACAATCACACACATTTTCAGCAATATTAGTGAAATTATGAACTAAAGTTACGTATCCCCCATCTTTTTTTCTCAAAACAACATCTATCAAAGGATAATCATTTTGGGATGAAAGTTTTTTTAACAACTTTGCTTCATCAGGTGTTAGCTGTTTAATAATGTCAACAAACGAAGGATGAACATCATATTTCGTATCAATATTCATAGAAGAAGCAAGAAGATTTGCATACATTTCTCTCAACTCATCACTGTCGAAACAATACGAAATCTGTTGTAACGCAGGAACTGCAACATAACTTTCAGGAGGAACAATTTTTTTCTCGGAAACATCTTTCATTTTGTACGCTAATAATTCTCTTGTTTTTTCAAAATTATATTGTTTTTCTGCAACCCACAACTTCGGTTTTGCAAGCGCCGCATCAATGGCTTGAAAAGGAAGTGCAATAATATTTCCGATAGATTCAAGTGTGGGTTTCAATGTATCGTTATATCCTTCGACTGCAACTGCTTTAGCAGATTCAACTAAAAGTTCTTTTCCTAATTCTTCTGGCATTTATCTTTCTCCTTTGTGCAAAAATACTTTTTTCTTAGTTTAATTTACGAAAAAAATTATTGTAAAATTTAACAAATTTCGACAATCTTACTAAGTTCGTATCAAGTTAGAGACATAAATCATCTGAATACATCTTTTGTTAAATAACACGCTTGTTCATAATCGTTTTTATGAACATATATTTTATATTCATACGAACGCAAATTTAACGCGTAAGGATGTACGTTACGCACCTTGATAATATAATCAATGTTATTGGATGAAAGAATATCTCTGACTTTTGATTGAATTGCCATATCATAAGTTATTATAAGTTCTTTTCTGTTAAATATTGTTATCATCTATACATCCTCGCTTTCGCCAAATTTCGACAATCTTTATATCCTCATATCAAGTCGCGGTCTATGTACGAATCAATCATTCGGGCTTTTTCTCAAGCTTTAAAGGAAAGTCGCCAAGTTTATTTACTTTAAAGCCGTTTGCTTTGTATTCTTCATAGTTGAACGCCTCAAGCTCGTCTATTGCAAGTTTGTGGAACTCATAGAAATTCTTCCACCACTCGTAGCCTGTTCCAAGTTCTGCGTTAAGATACGCATCCACAATATCACATGCCATCGCAGGCGCAACATAGAACGCGCCCATAGCAAGTACATTCACGCCGTTACCGGTAATCGCGCGGAGTGCCGCAGGAACACTTTCCACAACACCTGCATGCACATGTGGACATTTGCTTGCCGCAATGTGTATACCCATACCTGTACCGCAGAAAAGAAGTGCGCGCTCAAACTCGCCTTCAGAAATCATAGCCCCTGCGCGAAGACCTACTCTGTGAAACATCAAATCTGTGTCATCGGGATCGGAATCCACTTTCACACCAACATCGGTGATTGTCCACCCTTTTTCTCTTAAATGTTCGCATACCGCTTCTTTAAGCGGAAATCCTGCAAAATCTGCACCTACCAAAATTTGCTTATCTTTTACTTTTTTCATTTCAATTTCTCCTTCATCCTATTTTTTTATAAACGGTTTGCCCATATTATAATGCAAAATCAGTTATCGGATTTATCGTAGCCGAAGTTGCGAAGCAGGAAATCCGAATCTCTCCAGCCCTCTTTGACCTTCACCCAAAGCTCTAAGAAAACCTTTGTGCCGAAAAACCGTTCCATGTCACCGCGCGACAGACTTCCGATTTTTTTAAGCATCGCTCCGCCTTTGCCGATGATGATGCCCTTGTGACTGCTCTTTTCGCAATAAATGGTGGCACCGATTTCCAAAATTCCCTTTTTATTTTCTTTGAAAGACGAGATTTCCACCGCAATACCGTGGGGCACCTCTTTATCCAGGCACCACAGCGCTTTTTCGCGGATAATTTCTGCCGCAATCTGCTTTTCGGGTTGGTCTGTAATCATGTCGTCGGGGAAATACATGGGTCCTTCCTCCAGACGCTTTTCAATGGCTTCCATAACAAGCATTACACCGTCCCCTTTTTTTGCAGAGATGGGAATGATTTCATCAAAAGACATCAAAGTGCTGTATTTTGCAATGATTTCCAGCAAATTTTCCTTTTCGTACATGTCAATTTTGTTGATGATGAGCAGTACAGGCACATCGGTATCTTTTAAGGTTGCAATGATATTTTCGTTGTCATAATCATGCCCCGGCTCAATGACAAACAGCACCATATCCACTGCGGAGATGGCTTCCTTGGCTTCCTTTACCATAAATTCACCAAGCTTTGTTTTTGGGGTGTGGATACCGGGGGTATCTAAGAATACAATCTGCTTGTCCTTGTCGGTCAAAATGCCTGTGATGGTGTTACGGGTGGTCTGGGGCTTGTCCGATACCACCGCCAGTTTTTCGCCGTTTAGGGCGTTTAATAATGTGGACTTGCCCGCATTGGGACGTCCGATAATGGATACAAATCCTGATTTCATTTTCTTACCTCTCTTTGTCTTCCGTAAAACTTTTATCGGCAGGAGCAAGCCCCTGCCCTACAATGTCGCTTCACGTTAATCTCGTGTTAAGCCTATTTTTTCTAAAATTTCCTCTTCCTTTGCGCGCATGATGGGTTTATCGGTGTCGGTCATGTGGTCGTAGCCTAAAAGGTGGAGCATGGAATGCACCGTTAAATATCCCACTTCCCGCTCGTACGAATGTCCGAATTCCTTTGCCTGCTCGTCCGCTTTTTCTAAACTTAACACAATATCGCCAAGCAACAGATACGGATACCCCTCGTCCTTTACCAAAACGCCCGGCGTTTCAAATTCATACTGGGGAAAGGACAAAACGTCGGTTTCTTTATCAATATTCCGCATACTTGCGTTAATTTCCTGAATGCCTGCGTTATCGGTAAACAGCACCGAAATTTCCGCTTCGTCGGTGATGCCGTGGACATTTAAGCTTTCCTGCACACATTTTTCTATCATATCCGACAGCTTTTCGGTTTCAAACCGTTCCTGTTCATTTGCATAGATTACCATTTCTTGTTTTTCTCCTTTATCTGACGGCGGTTATATTCCTCGTACGCCGTGATAATCTTTTGTACCAGCGGATGACGCACCACGTCTTTTTCGGTGAGCCGGCAAAAGGCGATGCCGTCAATATCCTTTAAGATTTTCTGCACCTCTTTTAAGCCGGAGGTTTTGTCGTAAGGCAGGTCAATCTGCGTCACGTCACCTGTTACCACCGCCTTGGAAGAAAAGCCGATTCGGGTTAAGAACATTTTCATCTGCTCGGTGGTGGTGTTTTGTGCTTCGTCTAAGATGATGTAGCTATCATCTAAGGTTCTGCCGCGCATATAGGCAAGGGGTGCCACCTCAATGATCCCTTTTTCCAGATAGCTCTGGCAAAGCTCTGCACCTAACATATCATGAAGCGCATCGTAAAGGGGTCGCAAATACGGGTCGACTTTATTTTGCAGGTCGCCCGGTAAAAAGCCAAGCTTTTCGCCTGCTTCAATGGCAGGACGGGTTAAGATGATGCGGTTAACCTCTTTGTTGCGCAGGGAATTGACAGCCGCCGCCACCGCAAGATAGGTTTTACCCGTACCTGCAGGCCCGATGCCAAACACAATGCTGTTTGCAATAATGGCTTCGATATACTGTGCCTGCCCCACCGTTTTGGCTTTAATGGTTTTGCCCTTGGCGGTCACACAGATTGCAGAGCTTGAAAGCTCTACCGCTCTTTGGCTGTTGCCCTCGTTCACCGCAGAAATCATATAATTTACATTCTGAGCGGTGATTTTTTCGCCTGTTGCCGCAACGGTCAGCAAGTTTTCGATGACCATTGCTGCAAGCTCGGTCTGTTCTTCCTCGCCCTTGATTTTTACGATTTCGTCCCTTTGGGTAATCTGCACATTGTATTCCCGTTCTACGGTACGGATGTTTTCGTCAAACACCCCGAATACATTTGCCATTTCCTCTTGGTTTTTAACCTGTAAAATTCTCTCCATCGGTTTCCCTTTCTATCATGCGTTTCACGCCTGTTTTTTCTGTCACTTCGGCTGTGAAGTGAATATGTAAAATGTTGTTTTGTTCGCTTACTGTACTTTCTATTTTTTCTACCTTTCCGATTTTCAAAAGCTCTTGTCTGTAGTCGTCCTCTGCCTGTTTTAAAGCTTCTTCCTGCGTATATTGCGTTTCAACCGCAACCACCTCGTCATACACCGCCCTTTTAACCGGTCCGTAATATTTAAACGTCTGCTCGGCAGAGCGGAATGGAATATCGGTATTCAGCCATACGGGAATTTCCTTGCCGAAAAACCTTACTGTAAAATGGCTTTTACGGTTGCCCGTTTTTCGGATATCTTTTTGGGTGAGCGGAAATTCCACATCCTTTTGGTACCAGTTTTTCACATACACCTCGCCCTCTGCGTGCAAAAAACGTACGCCTTGTGCAGAGCTGTCTGCTATACCGCTGACCAAAAGCTGACCCTCTGTTACGGTGTCCCCGATTTTAACCATGGTCACACCGCTTTCAATTTCAAGAGCAGTTACCACACCGCTTTTATCCGCAATCAGATTGCAAGGGACGGATTTGTCCTGTATCGCAGGCTTTGGAACGGTTTCTACAATTTCCACAAAGGCTCGGCTCCCTTTGATTTCAATGCCAATCCACGAAATATCTGCATTGTTCGCCACTATGTTTTTGCAGGCAGACGTCTTGTTTATGCCGTACACAAAGGCAAAGGGATAAATGCCGTTTCGTTTTAGTTCGGCACGGATTTGCTTTTCGGGAATGCGGTCGATGCCCGTAATTCGGATATCCCACAGCAAAGACAGCATACCAAAAAGCACCAGCACAAACACCAAAACGCCAATGGCGAGCGCTTTTCGGTTTTGATGCATCTTAACGGTATGCCAAAAACCAACTTTTTTTAAGAGCTTTACGGTGCAGTCGGTATTTTCGGAAATTTCCTGCATTTTCTTAAAATCCGACACGGGTGCGCAAAAAACAATACCGCCCGAAACGGGACGCACCTGCCACATCAGAAGATTCTTTCTGCCTGCCACATTCAAAAACCGTTCGGGGAATTTTCCCTCAACTTTTATTATAACATATCCTTTTAAAAAATAAAATACTTTTTTAAACATTTTTACTTGGTTTCTCCTATTTTTCCAGTTCTATTTTCATAAAATCGCCCCGAATTTCCATCAGCTCGCCCGTCATCTGTTTAATTCTTAAATTTTCGCCCGAAATCTTCAGAAAATAGGTGCTGGTATTCATCTGTACAAAGGTGTCGGTGTAGCTGACAATGGCTTTGCCGTTTTCTATATAAAGCTGGTCCTTGCCAATCAAAGTCAGACGCGGATAATCCATGGAAATTTCTTTGGGAATTTCCAGCGCCTCACTCAGCTTTTCTTTCAGTTTTTTCAATGTAATTTCCTCCTTGCTCTTACACTTCACTTTTATTATAATGCATAACTTTTTGCTTTATGCCATACACTGAATCGAAAAAACAAAGGAGGAATTTTAAGATGCTCTTGAAAGCCATTCATGCAAAAGAAATTGCAAAAACCCTTTCTGCACTTTTGTTCTTAGCCGTTTTTCTGCTGTTTCCGGACCCCTGCACCCGTGCCGCCAAGGATGGGCTGAACATGGCGATGTATCTGGTGCTCCCTTCTCTGTTTCCTTTTTCGGTAATCGCGGGGTATCTTTCGGGCAGAATATATGTTCCGCAATTTTTCTGCCGTGCCTTCCGTCATCTTACGGGACTGCCTGAAAACGCATGCAGTCTGTTTGTTTTAGGGGTACTTTCCGGCTTTCCTGTGGGCGCAGTTTTAATCGGTGATGCAGTTAAAAATAACGCAATCACCAAAAGCATTGCTTCGCATCTGCTCCCCCTCAGCACCCTTTGCGGACCGATTTTTATGATTGGCGTTGTGGGTGGCGGAATGCTCGGCTCGTATAAGCTTGGCTACATATTATATGGCATCCAGCTTTTGTCATTGGTTTTGGTGAGTCTGCTGTTTAAGGGACATGCTCCTTACGCACCAAATTCGGCACAGCTTGTCTTACCGAAAAAAAATCTGGTGGATGCCATTGAAAAAAGTGTTTCCAACCTGATTGCCGTTTGCGGATTCATTGTGTTTTTTCAGGTGGTTTGTCAAATGCTTCTGGTGACGGGACTTGCGGAAAACTTGTGTCCCTATCCGCCTTTTTTATACGGGCTGACCGAGCTGTCCTGCGGATGTAACCGCATTGTGCTTTCGGACATTCCTCTGCATATAAAAGCAGGCCTGCTTTCGTTCTTCTGTTCCTTTTCAGGCTTTTGTGTGATGCTTCAGGTGGCACACGCGGTGCGGGACTGCGGACTCTCTCTTTCTAAATATGTATTATACAAGCTTTGTATGGGAGTTGTTTCGTTTCTGCTTTCTGTTTTGGTGTTACGTTACTTCCCGATAGAAACCTTTGGGTTGCCTGTAAAAAGCGATTCCTTTTCTTTTTCGGATTCTTTTTTGGTATTGTGCTATATCGCTTTTGCCCTTTCGACCCTGTTTTTGTTCATTCTACGCAAATTTATGGGACACACTTTTGACAATAGGTAGCTATATATGATTTTTACATAAAAATAGATAAAAAATTTGTGCATATTGCACAAAAAAATACTGTTAAAATTTAAAGGAAATGCGAAAAAACAGAAGAATTTATGCAGTATACAGACATATAGGTCTGCACTTATCTAAGATAGGGAAATATATATACAAAGGAGTTGCAAAAATTATGAAAACGTATCTCATGAAAGACATGCGAAATGTGTGTATCCTAGGCCACGGCGGTTCCGGAAAGACTTCTCTTGCCGAAAGTATGCTGTTTCTTGGCAACGGGACCGACCGTTTGGGTAAAGTAACCGACGGCAACACTGTTTCGGATTACGAAAGCGAAGAAATCAAAAGAAAAATTTCCATTAGCACATCGGTTCTGCCGTTGGAATGGAAAAATACTAAAATCAACATTTTGGATACGCCCGGATTTTTGGACTTCTCGGGTGAAGTTTTGCAGGCAACCCGTGTTGCAGACGGTGCGATTATTACAGTCGGTGCAAAAGCCGGTGTTCAGGTTGGTACTGAATTTGCATGGAAATACGCAACAAAGAGAAATATCCCCAAAATTATTTTCGTAGGCAAAATGGACGAGGACAATGCCAACTATAACAAGGTTTTAGAAGACCTGAAAGCGCATTTCGGCAACAGCATTGCCCCCTTCTACTTCCCCATTCTGGAAAACGATAAATTCAAAGGCTATGTAAACGTTGTTAAAATGGAAGGCCGTATGTTTGAAGACGGCAAAATCGTAGATGTGCCCGTTCCGGAAAACATGTTAGACCAGATTGAACCTGCCCGCCAGATGATTTTAGAAGCGGTTGCAGAAACCAGCGAAGAAATGATGGACAAATTCTTTGCAGGGGAAGAATTCACAACTGAGGAAATTCAGGCAGCGCTCAGAATCGGTGTAGAACACAACGAAATTACACCCGTTCTTTGCGGTTCTGCTTTTACCACCACCAGCATCCGTAAGGTTTTGGATGCAATTTTGGAATATCTGCCCTCTCCGGAAGCAATCAACCCGGTTATCGACGCGGACGGCGGTTCTATCATGACCGTTACCCCCGAAGAAGAAGCACCTTTAGCTGCAGTTGTATTTAAGACCATTGCTGACCCGTTTGTGGGCAAGCTTTCGTTCGTTCGTGTTTACAGAGGTCGCATTAAGGCAGATTCTACTGTATTCAATGGCACCCAGAGTGTTCTGGAGAAAATCGGTAAGGTATATATTATGAAGGGTAAGAAGCAGGAAGAAACCGATGCCATCACCGCAGGTGATATCGGTGCAATTCCGAAGCTTGCCACCACCAACACCGGTGACACTCTTTGCAGCCGTTCGTCTCCGGTAGCTTTAGAAGGCATTGAATTCCCCATTCCGAACCTTGCAAAACGCATCCGTCCGAAACAGAAGGGCGACGAAGAAAAAATCAGCACAGGACTTTCTAAGCTCCGTGAAGAAGACAAGACCATCGCAATGGAAATCAATTCCGAAACTCATGAAACCATTTTAAAGGGTATGGGCGATTTACATATTGAAATCATCACTGCGAAGCTGAAGGAAAAATATAAGGTTGACGTAGAACTTTCCGAGCCTAAAATTGCATATCGTGAAGCCATTCGCCGTAAGGTTAAGGTAGAAGGTAAGCACAAAAAGCAATCGGGCGGTCACGGTCAGTACGGTCACGTATGGATTGAATTTGAACCGGTTGAATCCGATTCCATGATTTTTGAAGAACAGGTATTCGGCGGTTCGGTTCCGAAGAACTACTTCCCGGCTGTTGAAAAGGGCTTGAGAGAAAGCTGTCTGCATGGTGTACTGGCAGGCTATCCGGTTGTAAACTTAAAGGCTACCTTGCTTGACGGTTCGTATCATCCGGTAGACTCTTCTGAAATGGCGTTTAAGATTGCAGCAGCTGCAGCATTTAAGACAGGTCTGGCACAGGCAAATCCTGTATTGCTCGAACCCGTTGACCATGTGGAAGTCATTGTTCCCGATGAATACATGGGCGATGTTATCGGTGATATCAACAAGCGTCGCGGCAGAGTACTCGGTATGCAGCCCAATGCAGAGGGTGACCAGGAAATCATTGCAGAAGTTCCGTCTTCCGAGCTTGCAAAATATGCAACCGACCTGCGTTCGCTGACTCAGGGCAGAGGCTCGTTCACGCGCGCATTTGAACGTTATGAGGATGCACCGCCGCACATCGTAGAAAAGGTTGTTGCGGAAGCAAAAGTCGAAGAATAATAGCAAAAGAAACCATCCGTTGGATGGTTTCTTAGACTGTCGAAAAAGTCGTTCTACCGCAAGCAAAGAACGATTTGTTATTCTGAGCGAAGCGAAGAATCTCCGGTTTGAAAAGATGTTGAATGGAGCGGAATCCATCGAGGATTCCGCTCCATTGCTTGCTTTTTGTCAATTTGAACTCTACCGTACCTCTGTACGCCGACGAATTCAAATTGACAAAATATAACTTCCTTTTTCGCGCTCTGACAGCGTGTCGATAGGTTTATCGACACGCTGTACCGACTTTTTTATAAAAGTCGGTTTTTACTATTTACTTTTCTAAAAATATATTGTAAAATAGGAAAAGAGGTGATTGATGATGAAGATTTTTGACGGACATTTTCATGCTCGTATGACTGAAGCAAATCCGAGGGACCTGCTTCAAAAAATGGAAAAGGCTGGTGTATATGGCGGTTGTGTTTTTTCGAATAAGCCCTATATTCCGGGTCAGCCCTATAAAACCGTGTATTCTTTTCAACAAAGAATGGATGAAGTACTTTCCTGGACAAAGGATTGTCCTGACAGATTGTTCCCGGTTATCTGGGTGCATCCCGATGAAGAAAACTTAATAGAGAATCTTTCTTTGGCGAAAGAAAATGGCATTTGTGCTTTTAAAATGTGTGCTAATGATTACTATGTGTATGAAGAAAAAGCCATTAAAGTGCTAAAGGAAATGGCGCGTATAGATATGCCGGTATTTTTCCATTCCGGAATTTTGTGGAGTGACGGCACGCCGGAATCCAAATACAATAAACCGCTCAACTGGGAAGCTCTCATTGAAATTGAAGGACTCCGTTTTTCCATGGGACATTGCTCCTGGCCCTGGGTGGATGAGTGTATTGCTATGTATGGCGAATTTTTAAACGGTTTGATTTCCAAAAACACGGCGGAAATGTTTTTTGATATTACACCAGGCACACCCCAAATTTACCGTGAAGAGCTTTTGACAAAGCTTTATACCGTTGGTTACGATGTAGGTAACAATATTTTCTTTGGTACTGATGCCAATGCGTTTGATTATAATTCCGAATGGGCGGCCGACTGGCTCGAAACCGACAGAAAGATTATGGATAAGCTCGGGGTTTCAAAAGAAAACCGCCAAAAGCTTTATCATGACAATCTTTTGCGCTTCTTAGGGAAAACACCGGTTAAAATTGAACATCTCAGTCCCGAGTGTGACAATTCCAATTCCTGGAGATGTGACAATCCGAAAGTAAAGGATATTATCCGTAAGCGATACGAAAGTATTGGCTTCGACCCTTCTTACAATGAAGCTTTTTCCGAAGCATTGGAAACGATTAAAATTTCGGACGCGATAACCATTGAAGACTATGATGTGAACGAAAAAGACGGCAAACGCAATCTTCTTTCGTATCTGTTTATGTTGGATGCTTTGGAAAAGAAATACGAAGAAAAGGGAATCCCGAAAGAAATCTTTGACGATACGGTAAAAGATCTTTCCCGATGGACAGATACCTGGACAGATGTGAAAAACGAGCTATATTTGGGCGAATTGTCCTGGCTGAAGCACCATTACGAAATGAAGCTTTTTAAAATCGGCAGACTGCAGTTCTGCATGGGTGAATGTGAACATGATATCCCTTCTAAAGGTTTGAAAGTAGGCGACACGGTTATGGAAATACATATTCCTGAAGCCGGTCCGCTGGATAAAGAAGCGTGCAAAGCATCCATCGAGCAGGCGAAATCATTCTTTTCTAAATATTTCCCTGAATTTGAGTATAAATACTTCACATGTCATTCCTGGTTGTTAGACCAGACCCTTTCTGAAATTTTAAACGAAAACAGCAATATTTTAAAATTCCAGGAACTGTTTGAAATTGTGGACCGTGATGAAGCAGACTCTCTTTTAGGTTATATTTTCAAGTGGAAAATTAACCGCCGTCAGGCACTAAGTTGTGTATGCAACTCAGGTTTTGCTCAGCGCGTAAAGGACAGAATTTTAAAGAACGGCAAATTTTATAACGGTCTTGGTGTAATCGAAAAGTAAAGCGGAAAAGCAGATGCGAAGCGCATCTGCTTTTTTGAAATTTACTTTTTTCTGTTCAAAAGTGACATTTCTGATAAAATAGATTGAACTTTAAAGCAAGCTATGTTAAAATATATTTAATAAGGTTAAATAATTGCTTGTGACAGCAAAAATATTAATGAATTGAAAAGGAGCAACAGTATATGAAAAAAAACAGCATCAATTTTACTCTGTCTGACAATATTCATGTCCCTTTGCAGTTGCGGTACGAATCTTGGCTTTACGGCAGAGGTGAAGCCTGCTACGGAACACACTTTGGTGTTGAATACCGATGTGTATAATCAGTTGGATTTTGATGAAACGAAGGAGTCGGAGTTTGCCGTAAAGGGCTTGATTGATGCACCTGATGCCCTTGAAATCAAGGATGAAGACGGTCATGTAATATGGAGTCAGAAGGCGTATGCTTTTATCGAAAAAAACGAAAAAGCACCCGATACTGTTAATCCGAGCCTGTGGGAAAACACAAAAAACAATTACGCGTACGGATTGTTTGAAGTGGTTGACGGAATTTATCAGGTTCGCGGTTATGATATGGCGAATCTGATGGTTATCGAGGGTGATACCGGATGGATTGTGTTCGATACGCTTATAAGCGTTGAGTGCAGTAAGGCAGCAATGGAGCTTGTTGAAAAGAATCTTGGAAAAAGAGACGTGCAGGCGGTTGTCATTTCACATTCGCATGTTGACCACTTTGGCGGAATAAAAGGGATAATAACGCAGGAAGAGGTTGCAGACAGAACACTTCCTTTATCAGAACAAATTGCAAGCGGTAAAATTCCTGTGATTGTTCTCGAGCATTTTATGGAGCATGCAGTAAGTGAAAAATATATGGGTTGGTATGATGCGAATCCTGTTCATCTGAATCCGCTTGCTCCATCAGAGAGCGCAAAAAAGTGGATAGAGTATCTTGGGGATGTTGACAAAGTGCTGGAGATGGCAAAAAAAGACTTTGAAAACGGCGAATATCAGTGGGTTGCTGAAATCACAAATGTGATTGTTTTTGCCGATCCCGAAAATAAGGATGCGAGATATTTGTGCGCAGATGCATTGGAACAGCTCGGCTATCAGGCTGAATCCGGTACATGGAGAAATGCATATCTGTCTGCAGCAAAAGAGCTTCGGGAGGGGAATTCCGCAGGACGAGGAAAGGCTGCTACCTATGATGGTGATATGCAGAAGAACATGACTGCGTCTATGCTGTTTGATTATATAAGCATTGTTCTTGATAAGCAGAAGCTTGCCGACGAGGATTTTGTTGTTAATTTTAAATTAACAGACGTTGCAGAAAATTATACGGTGCACTTTAAATTTGGTGTGATGCTTGTTTATGAAAACAAGCTTTCGGACAATGCGGATATGATGCTTACCTGTCCGAGGAATGCACTGTTTTTGATATTGCAGAGAAATTATGATGGTATAAAGAAATTTATTCAGGTTGAAGGAAATACGAAGTATCTTGACCTGATTACGGATAATCTTACGGAGTTTGATGTT
Organism: Clostridia bacterium; assembly: GCA_017410375.1. NCBI lineage: Bacteria > Bacillati > Bacillota > Clostridia > Clostridia bacterium. Next base: position 38,209 of record JAFQQW010000055.1, read on the forward strand.
TCTATGCCGGCAAAATTCAATATTGTTGAGCCGTAATGAATGTGTAGAGCATACTAAACCAAACTGGATTTTCGACAGTGCTTATACTAAAAATGAAAGAGGATAATAAAATGAATCTGGAAGCCTATCAACAAGAAAATGCAAAAACCCGTGATAAAAGAATGTATTGGTGGCGGGATGCAAAATTCGGTCTTTTTGTGCATTACGGCATTTACTCCTGCTATGGTAGAGGAGAATGGATAAAACTGCGCGAGGGCATTTCTTCGGAAGAGTACATGGAAACCTTGAATACAAAGCTTAATTACAAGCCCGGAATGGCTGAAGAGTGGGTGAAATGCGGAAAAAAAGCGGGCATGAAATATGCTGTGCTCACAACACAGCATCATGATGGTTTTTCCTTGTGGAATTCTGAACAAAATCCGTACAATGCTGTTAACTACGGTCCGAAAACAGACATTGTAAAAGAATTTGTGGATGCCTGCCGTAAACACGGTTTAAAAGTCGGACTTTATTTTTCCCTTGCGAACTGGGAGCTTCCGGATGGAAGCCTTTGTCGGTTTGATGAACAAGCACGTCTTAGATTTCTTGCACATATTAACAAGCAGATGCGTGAGCTTATGACACAGTATGGTGAAATTGACCTGCTGTGGTACGATGGACAAGGCACTTTTTCCACGGCTGAAGAGTGGGGTAGCTTAGAGAGAAATCAAATGGTGCGCGAGCTGCAGCCAAACATTATTATAAACGACCGAAGCATTTTGTCCGAAGATTACGGAACGCCTGAGGATGAACTCAATTACAGCAAAATGAAAGGGGATTGGGAGGCGTGTATGCGGTTTAGCACAACAGCTTTTGGCGGTGTGGATCACGAAAAGGCATATCCCTTTAAAATCAATGCCCATGATATTATAAAGCTTATGTCCAAATGTCAGTATGGTGGCGGAAATCTGTTGTTTAACATTTCGCCCAATGCGGATGGCAGTATCGACGAGTACGAAAAGAAAACCCTTGAAACGGTCGGAAGGTGGATTGAAAGACATAAAGAAGCGGTGTACGGCGCGTCACAAAGAGGCGGGAGCGGGGCAAACGGAATCAGCACTTCTGCAAGAAAGGGCAATAAAGTCTATCTCTGGAACTGGATTTGGGGCGGTACATCTCAACGTATAAACGGATATAAAAATGTGCCGAAATCGGTACGGTGCATCACTAACAGCGAAAATGTAGATTTTTCTTATGAAAACGGCGTAATTCATTTTTTGAATTTGCCGGAACAATCGCCGGATGATATTTTAAACATTGCAGTATTTGAGATGGATTTCGGCGACGAAGCACCAATTTACGAGCTGGTTCCACCAAACATGATGAAATTGATGAACATATAAATAAAAGCGACAACCGTACGGTTGTCGCTTTAAATTTAATACAGCTTCTTTTTACCTTTTAATTCGTTCAGTTGATTCATGATTTCGCCAAATCTCTGAAAATGCACGATTTCGCGCTCCCGCAAGAAGCGTAGTGGGTCAATAACATCCGGATCATCCGCCATATCCAAAAGATACTCATACGTCGAACGTGCTTTCTGCTCTGCGCCCATGTCCTCTGCGATGTCGGTGATGGGGTCGCCTTTTACCTGCATAGAAAAGGCATTGTAAGGCACACCGCCTGCGGACATAGGATATACGCCCAATCCATGGTCTACATACATCGGGCCGTAGTCACGCATAATCTGTTCTTCGGATGCGCCTCTTAAAAGCTGTCGTACCATTGTCCCAACCATTTCGAGATGCGCCAGTTCTTCTGTGCCCACATCCGTCAGAATGCCTTTTGCTTCTTTGGTAGGCATGGAATAACGCTGGGATAAATAGCGAAGAGATGCACCAAGCTCGCCGTCCGGACCACCGTATTGGCTGATGATTAGTTTTGCCATGCGGGGATCGGGGCGTTTGATATTGATTGGATACTCTAATTTCTTTTCATATTGCCACATAGTTCATCCTCCTTATTCAAACATATTTTCCCAGGGCCACGGATTGTCAAGCCAAGCCCAACTTGTGGGATTGTTGCTTCCGGCGGTCAGGGGTTCGTATTTTTCTTCGTATTCTTTCCATAATTTTTGCCATTCTTCTTTATAGTCATTATAATAGGAAATGGCATTGGAATCGAAAGGATGTGTATCCAGATACTGACCTAAGTCAATCAGCGTAAATTGCAAAGCCATAATCTGTTCCATCATTTCTTTTTGCGTCATTTACGGTCCCTCCTTGTAATATAGGGCATATAAAGCTCCGGATAAATTGTACCGCGCTTTAAGCCTTCCATAGGCTCAAAGGTGTCGGCACCGTATTGCGGAACAACAAATGCCGCAGCCAACATATTCGGGACAAACCATACAGTTTTATCGTTATTGTTATTATTGTTTGTCTGATTTGCCATGTTTTTCAACCTTTCCGTAACCAAACGGTTACAATAACAGTTTATGAAAATGTCAATTTTTGGTGCAAAAAATCTCCGACACCATTCAGAAGGTGGGGGATGTGTTTAACGGTATTCGTGGCAAGCGAACGGAGCTTACTTTTGCAGAACAGGTGCAACAGAAGCTTTCGGATGCAATGTATAAGACCTCGAGACAAAACAGTGTGAATATCGGTATGCAGGCACTTGCTGAGGGGTATGGCTTGAACAAACATATAGTAAAACCAACTGACGTTTCATATTCATTTGTTGGCAAGAGTCGAGATGGGAGACGTATGTATAAAAGTGGGTTCCTTCCTGATGTCTCATTAGAAACACGTATTGATGAGTTTGAAAAAAGAATTGCATCTGTTTTTAATTTTGGTGCAGTTCATTTAGATGCTCGAAAGAAAAAAATTACAGTCCAAGGTGATAAGTTTACTGCAAAGAAAAATATTTATGGGGATAACGCAAGTTCAAGCGAAGAGTTTCATGCGAAAATTAATTCGCTTTATGATATGGCCGATATTCTTGAAAACAGTGTATATGTTCAACGTAGTCCTTTACTTGAAATTGAACCAAGCGTTTTGGGAGAAAAACCTAAAAATGACGCACATAAAAACGTTAAATATTGGTATCAGTTTGAAAGTAAAATATATCTTGATAATGTTCCGTTTGACGTGGTTTTTTCTATTAGAGATAAAGGTGACTCACAATATCAATATTCTATTGAGTTTAAAAAGAGAGGAACTTCTTCGGTCAGCAATACGATTCCAAAACAGAATCTCCTGCTATCGAATAAAAGTTCCTCTATAAAAAATATAACACAAAACACGTCAAATGTCAAGCCGGAAAATGATGGAACGAAACAGTATGCGAAGGTTGGTATTGACACAGTTCAGGCTGATGTGATAAAATCAAATCAAAAGAGTGCGAATGATGTTTTTGTCAATCATGAAGAACAGGTATTATCGATTGCGGATTCATTGAGAGGTATGCCCGGTATTTTGTATAATAATGGTGCAACTATAAAAATACCGAATTCCGATATGGAGGTTTTACGGCACACTTTTAAGACAGCCGAACATTATTCGAACAGGACTGAGGGATTGCTTGATTGTATTGCGTGTTCCGGGCGTAAGGACACAAAGCATTATTTCTATCTTTTTTACAAAGGTGATGGTGGAACTGTTGCACCAATATTCCGATTGGACTTTAACTATTTAGATAATTACAGTGGAGAAATAGAATTTGTTTTAAAAGAAATGGGGTATGAGGCAGATGAGTTCATTAAAACACAATCTGACAGAAGCACACAAGCAAATGATAGTGTGGTTGACGAAATTAGGAATTCCAAGAGACGTTATAGCGCTAACATTATTTCTTTGCCCGAAGGAACAGGATATACTAAGACTAGCGGATTATATAATAGAACTGGACGACAAGGGACAACAGCTGACGAAATCTCTTCTTCTAGAGTATCTGATGGATGGGCTGAAGAACGGGTAACTGATTTGAACAAGCAGTATATGATTCCTTTGAATGCAGAAATTGAGGCAGAACACAGAAAGCAGATGGAGTCCATTGCCGTTTTTGTGGATGTTGTTTGAAAGATAGATTGGAATGTACAACAGATAGAATGCTATACGTTTTATAAAAATAGGAGTTGACTCCGACGCAGCCACCATTGAAGGTGTAACCGACGTAAAAAACGAGTCAACTCCTATTTCTAATTTAAGCATACAACAAAACGCAGAAGAAGTCAACCAAAAACACATATTTCAATACGTTCATTGACATTTTAAGCAAAAGCATATATAATATAAGAAATGTTTTTTAGGAGATTTGGTGAAAATGATTTACACAGTAACTTTAAATCCGTCACTTGACTATATTATGCGGATTCCGCATTTCAGAGATGGCGAAGTAAACCGTTCTGCAGAAGAGGCGGTTTTGCCGGGCGGAAAAGGTATTAATGTTTCGCTAGTGCTACAAAATCTTCACATTCCTAGTGTTGCACTTGGCATTACTGCAGGTTTTACGGGTGCTGAAATAGAGAGACTTCTCTTGAATCGAGGCATTCAAAGTGAGTTAATACGGTTAGAAAATGGATTTTCGCGAATCAATGTTAAATTAAAGGCTGAACAGGAAACCGAGGTGAACGGAAACGGACCTGCGGTTTCATCGAATGCGTTAGATGCGTTGTATGGTAAAATCAAGCAGTTAAATGAGGGAGATATTTTGGTGCTTGCAGGCAGTGTGCCGGGTAGTATCCCTAAAACCATTTACGCAGATATTGCTGAATTTACCCAAAACAAAAATATAAAGCTGATTGTGGACGCTGAAAAAAATTTGCTTTCTCCATGCTTGCAATATAAGCCATATCTTATAAAGCCGAACCACATTGAGCTTGCTGACTTTTTCGGTGTTGAAATCAGGTCTTTGGCTGATGTAAAGCATTATGCAGTGGAGCTTCGGGAACTTGGCGCAAGAAATGTAATGGTTTCCATGGCAGGGGACGGTGCAATACTGGCATCGGAAGACGGAGAGGTCTGTTTTTGTCCTGCACCCCGAGGTAAGGTAATCAACTCTACAGGTGCAGGTGATTCTACAGTTGCAGGATTCCTGACAGCTAAAGAAAAACATTTTAATTATGCAGATTGCTTGCGTTTTGCAGCTTGCGCAGGAAGTGCATCCGCTTTTTCGCAGAATTTGGCAACAGAAGAACAAATTCTTGCTCTTTTTGGCAAAATTAGCCCTGAAACAGTTAAAAAATTATAAAAAACTATTGACTTTAGCGATTTAGTGTGTTAAAATGTGAAAGTGTATTGGAGGTCATACTATGGATAAAATGAGAAATCCCGAAACAGACAGACTTTTTCAGGTGATTTTAAACTTAGAGTCGTTAGATGAATGCTATGATTTTTTTGAAGATATCTGCACGGTAAAAGAATTGCAGTCTATTTCCCAGCGTTGGGAAGTGGCAGAGCTTTTAAACCAAAATATCAGCTATCAGGAAATTTCAAAAAAAACGGGTGCGAGTACCGCAACCATCAGCCGTGTAAACAAATGTCTTGTGTACGGCAGAGACGGTTATACTTCGGCATTACAGAAAATGGCAGAAAAGGGGAAAAACAATGATTGACAACACAGTGCTCAGAAACGATGAAAAGGCGGTTTTTGCGCTTCGTTCTCTGTATCGCAAATACGGATATACCCAGTACAAAATGAGCAAATTTGAAGAGTATGACCTGTATGTGCGGAACAAGGATTTTCTGGTTTCTGAGAACGTTATCACATTTAATGATACCGATGGCAGACTGATGGCGTTAAAACCAGACGTTACACTGTCTATTATAAAAAATACAAAAGAAACGAAAGACTATGTGCAAAAGGTATACTATGACGAAAACGTATACCGTGTTTCCAAAGGTACAAATGCATTTAAAGAAATTATGCAGGTGGGCTTGGAATGTATCGGTGCAGTGGATGACTACTGCATTTTTGAAGTTTTAATGCTTGCAGCGGAAAGCTTAAACAGTATTTCAGGTGATTTTATTTTAGATGTTTCGCATTTGGGCATTCTTTCGGCACTTTTGGAAGAATTACATCTTTCGCCCGAGGCGGAAAAGGAAGTAATTGCCTGCATTTCCGAAAAGAATGTACATGGCATCGAAAACGTTTGTCAGAAAGAGCAAAAGGACGGCTTTAAGCTCAAAAAACTTGCCGCTACATACGGAAGTCCCGAAACCGTTTTGCCTGTTTTAAAAGAACTTTCAGAAAGCGATGCGGTGCAAACAGCAGTTGCACAGCTTGAAAAAGTTCTTCTGATGCTAAAAAACTTTAGTGTGTCTGAAAAAATCCGTCTTGATTTTTCGGTAATCAATGACACCCATTACTATAACGGGATTGTGTTCAAAGGTTTTGTAAACGGTATTCCTACCGGTATTTTAGCAGGCGGTCAATATGACAAGCTGATGCAGAAAATGAAAAGAAATACAAAAGCTATCGGCTTTGCTGTATATCTGGATTTATTGGAGCGCTTGAACGAAAACACCGAAAGCTATGATGTGGATGCGGTGATTTTGTATGATGAAGATGCAAATGCGGATGCGCTTTATAACGCAGTAAAGCTTCTGACCGATAACGGCAAGCGCGTGATGGTGCAAAGAAGTGTACCCGAGAAAATCCGTTATAAACAACTTTTGAAATTACAAGAGAGAGGAGTGGAGATTGTTGAAAACAATGCTTAATGTTGCACTCCCCAAAGGACGGCTTGGCGAAAAGGTGTATGCCATGTTTGAAAAAGCAGGCTTTGAATGTCCGTCTATTCATGAAAATAACCGTAAACTGATTTTTGAAAACCCTGAAAAAGGTATCCGCTATTTCTGGGTAAAACCGTCGGATGTTGCCATTTATGTTGAACACGGTGCGGCAGACATCGGTGTTGCAGGCAAGGATATTTTGTTGGAATATGCACCTGAAGTTTATGAGCTTTTGGATCTGGATATCGGTAAATGCCGAATGGCGGTTGCCGCAAAGAATGATTTTTATGACGACCCGCAAAAGACTCTGCGTGTTGCCACTAAATTTTCCAATATCGCAAAAAAATTCTACACCGAGCAGGGCAGAGACATTGATATTATTCACTTGAACGGTTCCATTGAAATCGCACCGATTTTAGGGCTTTCGGACGTCATTGTGGATATTGTAGAAACCGGAACCACTTTAAAAGAAAACAATCTGGAGGTTGTAGACACCATTGTGCCCATCAGCGCAAGATTGATTGCCAACAAATCCAGCTTTAAGTTTAAAAACGAACAGATTGAAACCATCATCCGGAGTATGACAGAACAAATGGAGGCAAAAAATGATTAAGATTTTAAAATACGGGGAAGTGGCAAACGAAGATATTTTTGCCAGAGTTGTCCCGAAAATGAATGTGGAAGAAATTGTTTCGGACATCATTCAGACAGTACGTAAGGATGGAGATAAAGCACTTTTGATGTACTGCGAAAAATTTGATAAGGCAAAACTTAACGCTTTACTGGTTTCGGATGCCGAAAAAGAAGAAGCAATGCAGTTGGTAGAGCCTCGCTTTTTGGAGATCTTACAAAAAGCATCCGAAAACATTCGTAAATTTCACGAAAAGCAGGTTCGTCAAAGCTTTATTCAGAATGACGAAAACGGCATTGTAACCGGGCAGAAGGTTATTCCGGTTGACCGCGCAGGTCTTTATGTGCCGGGCGGTACAGCGGCATATCCGTCCACCGTTTTAATGGATGCTATACCTGCTAAAATCGCAGGGGTAAAAGAGGTTGTTATGGTAACGCCTCCCGGTGCGGACGGAAAAATCAATCCGGTTATTTTGGCCGCTGCACAGATTGCAGGTGTGGATAAAATCTTTAAGCTTGGCGGTGCGCAGGCAATTGCGGCACTGGCATATGGCACAGAATCCGTTCCGAAGGTGGACAAAATTGTAGGCCCGGGTAATGCCTTTGTTGCAGAAGCGAAAAAGCAGGTATATGGTATTGTTTCCATTGACATGATTGCAGGTCCCAGTGAAATTTTGGTTGTGGCAGACAAAACCACAAACCCGAAATTTGTTGCGGCAGATTTGCTTTCTCAGGCGGAGCATGATAAAATGGCAAGTGCGGTTCTGGTTACCGATTCCATGGAATTGGCTTTGGCTGTACAGCAACAGCTTGAAGAACAGATTCCGCTTTTGGAACGGGCTGAAATTGCAAGAACTTCTATTGATGAAAACGGTAAAATCATTGTAGCCGATAACTTGGGCGTGGTAATCGAAATTGCAAACGAGATTGCACCCGAGCATTTAGAGCTTTGTGTAGACAACCCCTTTGATTATTTAGACGGTATCCGGCATGCAGGTTCTATTTTCATGGGCAAAAATTGTCCTGAAGCTTTAGGTGATTATTACGCAGGTCCGAATCACACCCTGCCCACAAGCGGTACGGCAAAATTTTCAAGTCCCTTGTCGGTGGATGATTTTGTGAAGAAAACCCAGTATACCTATTACACAAAAGATGCTTTGAAGCGCGTTGCAGAGGATGTGGCATTCTTTGCGGAAAAAGAAGGATTGACAGCACACGCAAAAAGTGCAACCATCCGTTTTGAGGAGTGAATCATTTGAGTCGTTTTTTCAGTGACAAGTATAAAACACTTGTCCCTTATACACCCGGCGAACAGCCGAAAGAAATGAAATACATAAAATTAAATACCAATGAATCGCCGTTTCCGCCTTCTGCAAAAGCGATAGAGTATGCTTCAAAGGCAGCGGAAAATGCACAGTTGTATTCAGACCCCGAGTGCCGTGACCTGGTTAAAACTTTTGCGACCGTTTACGGCGTTTCAGAAAAGGAAATCCTTTTTACCAACGGGTCGGACGAAATTTTAAACTTTGCATTTATGGCATACTGTGACGAAAACACGCCTGCGATATTCCCAAACATTACCTATGGCTTTTACAGCGTGTTTGCAGAAATTAACAGAGTGCCCTTTACCGAAATTCCGCTCAAAGAGGATTTTACAATTGATATCAGCGATTACTGCGGTGTAAACAAAACGGTATTTATTGCAAATCCCAACGCACCGACGGGTATCGCACTTCCGCTTTCGGACATTGAACGCATTATAAAATCCAATCCGGATAACATTGTGGTTGTGGATGAAGCGTACGTGGATTTTGGTAACGAGAGCGCGGTTTCACTGATTCATAAATACGACAATTTGCTTGTAACCCAAACCTTTTCCAAATCCCGTTCTTTGGCCGGCGCAAGACTTGGCGTGGGTATCGCAAACGAGAAGCTGATTTGTGATTTAAATGCCATTAAGTATTCCACAAATCCGTATAACGTAAACCGCATGACCATGGCGATGGGCGTTGGCTGCATGCTGGATGAAGCATACACAAAATCAAATTGCAAAACCATTATTGAAAACCGCGCTTATACTGCAAAGGCTTTAAAAGAAATGGGTTTTGAAATGACTGATTCTACTGCAAACTTCCTGTTTGTTAAACATCCCTCTTTTTCAGGAGAAACTTTATATCTGGAGCTTAAAAAAAGAGGTGTTCTCGTTCGGCATTTCACCAAAGAAGAAATTAAAGAGTATAACCGTATCACGGTCGGCACAAGAGAGCAAATGGATGCGCTTCTTTCGGCTGTGAAAGAAATTTTGGAGGGCAAATGATGCGTATTGCAGAAATTAACCGCAAAACTGCGGAAACCGATATTCAACTTAAACTTAACTTAGACGGCACGGGCAAAAGTGACATTCAAAGCGGTTGTGGTTTTTTGGATCACATGCTGACTCTCTTTGCAAAGCATGGTCGTTTTGATTTAAACGTAGTTTGTAAAGGCGACACATGGGTGGACGATCACCACACCGTTGAAGATATCGCTATTTGCTTGGGCGAGGCTTTTTTTGAAGCACTTTCCGATAAAAAGGGCTGTGTTCGCTATGGCAACATGATTCTTCCCATGGATGAAACCTTGATTTTATCTGCGGTGGATTTGTCGGGCAGAAGCTATTTAAATTGTGATTTGCAAATTCCGACTGCAAAAGTTGGCACATTTGATACAGAGCTTACCGAAGAGTTTTTCTTAGGGTTTGTAAGATGTGCAAAATGCACCTTACATATCAAACAACTTGCAGGTTCCAATGCACACCACATCATTGAAGGAACTTTTAAATCTGTTGCAAGAGCTTTAAAGCAAGCGGTTGCTATTGACCCCGCTTTTGCAGACGAAATCCCGTCCACGAAAGGGGTTTTATAATGGTTGCGATAGTAGATTACGGTGTAGGCAATCTGTTTTCTCTGGCAAGCTCCTTTGGCGCAATTGATGTGGAAACGGTTGTAACCGGGGATGTAGAGGTGATTCGCTCAGCCGATAAGATTATTCTTCCCGGTGTTGGTGCGTTTGGAGATGCGGCAGATAAACTTCGTGCTTCGGACTTAGATGCCGTGTTGAAAGAAGAAGCGAAAAAAGGCAAACCGATTTTGGGAATTTGTCTTGGCATGCAACTTCTTTTGGATAAAAGCTTTGAATATGGTGAGCATGAAGGCTTAGGGTTAATTCCCGGAGAAATCCGTCCCATTTCGGATGTTATTCCTAAGGATTATAAAATCCCGCACATCGGCTGGAATGCATTGCATTTCGGAGAAGAAAAGCATCCTATTTTCAAACATCTGAAAGAGGGCGATTTCGTTTATTTTGTGCACTCTTATTATGGTGCAAACTGCTCTGAAAGTGTGATTGCTACAGCGGAATACGGTGCTGAATTAACCGCGGCAGTGGCATATAAAAATGTGTGTGGCTGTCAGTTTCATCCCGAAAAAAGCGGAGAAGTGGGACTAAAAATTTTACGAGCATTTTGTGAAATGGAGGCGTAACAACATATGTTTATATACCCTGCAATTGACCTCTATGAAGGTAAAGCGGTTCGTCTTTTAAAGGGCGAATATGACAAAATGACGGTGTATAGCGAAAATCCCGTAGAGATTGCAAAAGATTTTGAAAGCAAAGGTGCGTCCTTTTTGCATCTTGTAGATTTAGAGGGTGCTAAAACAGGCGGTACCCCCAATCTTGAAACCATTAAATATATTAAAGAAAATACAAATCTGTTTACCGAAGTAGGTGGCGGCATCCGCAGTATGCAGGTGGTTGATACTTATATTGAAGCTGGCGTAAACCGTGTTATTTTAGGTACAGCTGCGGTAAGCGACCCGGCATTTTTGGAAGAAGCCGTAAAAAAACACGGCGAAAAAATTGCCGTGGGGGTAGATGTGAAGGACGGTTTTGTTGCTATTAAAGGCTGGACTGAAAAATCACAGTATTCTTGCATGGAATTTTGCGAAAAAATGCAGAATTTGGGTGTAAAAACCATTATTTGTACCGACGTTTCTAAAGATGGCGCCATGCAGGGAACCAATCATGATTTGTACCGTGAATTACAGCAGAAATTTGATATTGACATCATTGCTTCAGGGGGTGTTTCCTCTATTGAAGATGTGGAAAAGCTTGCAAAAATTGATATGTACGGTGCAATCATCGGCAAAGCATACTACACCGGTGCAATTGATTTAAAGCAGGCAATTGAGGTGGCAAAATGATAACAAAAAGAATTATTCCGTGTCTGGACGTAAAGAACGGACGTGTGGTTAAGGGCGTAAATTTTGAAGGAATCTCGGATGTTTCTTCACCTGTGGAACTTGCAAAATATTACAGTGACAACGGTGCAGATGAGCTTGTATTTTATGATATCACAGCGTCAGCTGAAGGCAGAGCACTTTTTACCGACATTTTAACCGAGGTTGCCAAAACCATTTTTATTCCGCTCACTGTTGGAGGCGGTATCAACGAGGTTTCGGATTTTGACCGGGTTTTAAAATGCGGTGCGGATAAAGTGAGTGTGAATTCCGGTGCTATCCGTAATCCAAATCTGATTTATGAGGCTGCAAAGCGCTATGGTGACCAATGTGTTGTAATCTCTGCTGATGTAAAGCGGGTAGATGGCGTGTTTCGTGTGTTTGCAAAAGGTGGCAGAGAAAACACGGGCATGGAAGCGGTTTCCTGGATCAAAAAATGTGTGGACTTAGGTGCAGGTGAAGTGGTGCTGAATTCCATTGACACCGATGGTGTGAAGAATGGCTTTGATTTAGAAATGTTAGATGCGGTCTGCAATGCAGTTTCTGTTCCTGTTATCGCATCGGGCGGCGCAGGCGGAATCAAGGATTTTATTGAATTATTCCACGCTCTGCCTAAAGTGGATGCCGGGCTTGCAGCGTCCATTTTCCATTTCAAAGAGGTTGCCATTCCGGATTTGAAACAGGCTTTAAAAGCTGAAAATATCCCCGTAAGAATTTAAAGGAGAATGAAAATGATTACAATTGACGATTTGAAATTTGATGAAAAAGGGTTGATTCCTGCTATTGTGGTGGATGCCATCACAAAGAAAGTTTTAACCCTTGCATACATGAACAAGGAAAGCCTCGGCATTTCTATGGATAAGGAAAAAACTTGCTTCTGGAGCCGATCCAGAGCAGAGCTTTGGTTGAAAGGGGAGACTAGCGGAAACTATCAGCACATTGTATCCATTACTGCAGATTGCGATAAAGATGCTTTGGTGGTTGTGGTGGAAAAAGACGGCCCTGCGTGTCACCTGGGTACCGATTCCTGTTTTGAAAATCTGCTCTGGGAAAGTGATAGCCGTTCCGAGTTTTCGCTTCAGTCCTTAATGGATTTGTTAATCGGCAGAAAAGAAGAAAAGAAAGAAGGCTCGTACACAACTTATCTTTTTGAGAAGGGGATTGATAAAATCCTTAAAAAAGTTGGCGAAGAAAGCACAGAGGTTATCATTGCTGCAAAAGACGATGATAAAAAAGAAACCATTTATGAAATTGCAGACCTTGCATACCATGTAATGGTGATGATGGTTGAAATGGGCATCACCCTTGAGGATGTGCACAAAGAGCTTGCATCCCGGCATGTTATTGACCATAAAGTAAAGCAGGAGAAAATGACCAAATGATTTTACAAGACATGCATGTACATACCTGCTTTAGTGACGGTAAGCATACCCCTGAAGAGGTTGCAGAATCCGCATACAAAATGGGCGTTTTAAAGCTGGGCTTTTCAGAGCACGGCTTTACGCCTTTTGACAACAGATACTGTATGCCGGAAGAAAAGGAAGCTCTATACCGTCAGACGATTGCAGAATTAAAAGAAAAATACAAAGGAAAAATGGAAATCCTTTGCGGTATTGAGCAGGATTTGCGCGCAGGGAAACCGAAGCACGGGTACGATTATGTTATCGGTTCTGTTCACTATCAGCAGGCGGACGATAAGTGGTATGATGTGGATGGTACATTAGAGGAAATCAAGGAAATGGTTTCTACCCACTTTGACAATGATATTTATATTTATTGCGAGAAATATTTTGAAAATGTTTCTAAAGTGGTGGAAGAGACAGGCGCAGATATTATCGGTCATTTTGATTTGCTCACAAAATTTAACGAGCAGGAGCCTCTGATTGACGAAACGCATCCAATGTACCGTGCGGCATGGAAAAAGGCAGTCGATTATCTTCTGCAATTTAATAAACCTTTTGAGATCAACACAGGTGCAATTTCCCGGGGCTATCGCACCACGCCTTATCCTAACCCTGAAATTTTAAAATATATTCTGGATAACGGCGGTAAAATTATGCTTAACAGCGACAGTCACAGCAAAGACACTTTGTGTTATAAATTTGATTTAGCAGAAGAAATCGTAAAAAAGCTCGGATATAGCTTATAAAGGGGTAGTGTGAACATGCTAAATGACATTTTGTACAGCGCCGGCGTTATAGCACCGATTTTTATCATGGTCATTCTCGGCTTTGTTTTAAAGCAGACACAATTTTTAAGCGAAAGCTTTTTTAACGGCTGTGATAAAATCGGCTTTAAGCTTTGTTTACCCTGTTTACTTTTTATTGACATCGCATTTGTGGACTTAAATAAAAGTCTGAATTTAAAACTGATTCTGTTCTGCTGTATGGCAGTGACGGTTCTTTTTGTGTTATCCACATCAATTGTAAGTGTTTTTTTAAAAGATAATGCCAAACGTGGAGCATTTATTCAGGGTATGTGCCGCTCCAATGCGGCAATTTTGGGTGTAACGGTTGCTCGTAATATGTTTCCGGTAGTTGGCGAGCCTGCCATCGCCATGTGTCTGCCGTTTGTGGTAACACTTTACAATATCTATTCTGTAATTGTTTTAAGTGTGTTCGCTCCGGTTGACAAAAAAATGACCGCCAAAGAAATGACGGTCAATGTTTGCAAAAAAATCTACACCAATCCGCTGATTATCGCCATCGCCCTTGCACTTTTATGGAATGTGTCGGGACTTAAAATGCCCGGTTTTGCAAACCAGAGCATTTCTTACTTGGGTGAGATGGCAGTGCCGTTGGCACTTATAAGCCTTGGTGCGAGCTTTGATTTAAATGCGTTAAAGGGAAGAGTTGGGCTTGCGGTTTTGTCTTCTGTAATGAAAACCGTTGTTGTTCCGCTTGTCGCTGTGTTTTGTGCTTATTTTTGCGGAATACGAACGGTTGGACTTGGTATTGTTCTGATAATTTTCGGTGGTCCTACAGCCGTTTCCAGCTATATTATGGCAAAGCAGATGCAAAGCGATTATAAAATGGCAGGTCAGATTATCGTAATTTCTACCTTGATGTGCATCTTTACGTTGTTTTTAGGTGTGTTTATTTTGCGAACTTTAGCATTAATATAAAAGAAAGCGAAACAGTTTGCTGTTTCGCTCAGACTGTCGAAAAAGTCGTTCTACCGCAAGCAAAGAACTATTTGTTATTCTGAGCGAAGCGAAGAATCTCCGGTTTGAACAGATGTTGAATGGAGCGGAATCCATCGAGGATTCCGCTCCATTGCTTGCTTTTTGTCA
>JAFQQW010000056.1 GCA_017410375.1 Clostridia bacterium
CGAGGATTCCGCTCCATTGCTTGCTTTTTGTCAATTTGAACTCTACCGTACCTCTGTACGCCGACGAATTCAAATTGACAAAATATAACTTCCTTTTTCTTAAGTCTACAGCGTGTCGATAGGTTTATCGACACGCTGAAACAGCCTTAAAAAAACTGTTTTGTTTTTTAAAATTCGCTTTCTTTGAATCCTGCCGTTTTGTAAATACCGTCCGAAGGCAAGATACCCCGCATGAAGCGACAAATCATGCTCCGGCGATAACCGTTTAATGAGTATTCTTGTTTGTACGGCTCTGCACCTTGTTCCCACATGTCACAAGCTGTAAACACCATGTCGCCGCAACTTGTTTCGGTATTTCCCCAGGTTGTGCCGATAATACCGAGCATGTTATGTTTCTTCGCAAGATTAACTCTGCCATGAATTTTGGACATATCCGACCAGGGCGCAAGAATCAGTCTGGAGGCAGGAATGTTCTTTAAGAAATACTGTACAGATTCGTCCTGAGCCTCTTCAATATTATACTGCCAGTCCACTACATACATATCCTCCGCAAGACCGTCCATATCGAAAGTAAATGTGTCATTGGTGTTGCAACAGAAGGGATAATCAAAATCCTTTTTATCCAAAAACATTTCGCCCCACATAATCGGTTTTCTGTGAATGTCGTTTTTAACAGATTCTGCGGTGCGATTTAAAAATCTTACAAAGCCTTCTGTATCCGAAACATCTTTTTCTGCCCAGGGACTGTACAAATCCGCAAACTCATCACAACCAATGTGAAAATAATCCCCTTCTCCGAAAATTTCACACAGTTCAGCTCGAATTTTTTTATGCAGTTCGATAACCTCCGGGTTGTCCACATCCCATGTCCATCCACCCTGTGTAAACCATTCCTCGTATTCGGGATTCTGGTCTAAAACTACATGCTTTCCGGACACGAGCCGCGATTGCGAGGAGTGACCGATGTGATTCATAAACGGGATAAATTCTACCCCCATTGCACGTCCTAAATAAACAATTTCTTTCAAATCTTCCGCAGTCGCAGCATCCGGCCACCCGAATTCAGGAAACACTTCCAGTTTTAAACTTCCCCAGGTTTCAATACAAATGTGACTGCACTTTAAAAAAGCACAAAGTGCCACCATTTTTTTAATGTGTGTAAGAGATGTATCGTGAAACAGGCATAGATGCATCCCACGAAAAGAAAGAGCCGGCTTGTCTTTGATGCAAACAAACGGAATAATAAAATCATTTGTTTTTCTTCTGTACGGACTCAAAAGCTGTAACATTGATAAAAATGCATGAATCAGACCAACGCTTTCGCTAAACGCCATGAAAACACCTTTTTCATCAACGGAAATTTCGTATTCGTATTCTGAATCAAAGGAAGGTATATGTACGTCCTTATCAACAGATAGACACGCATTGCCTTTTAATCCGGGTACAAATATAATCTCGAGCACACTTTTTTTGGCAGTAAAATTATTCCAGAGTACAGGGCAAAAGTCTAAAAACTCTTTTTTATCAAATTCTGCGTCCAAATGCAGATATACTTTTTCATTAACGATATAGTGTCCGCTTTTTTTCTCCAGAAATAAAGGCTCAGGAAACAATTTAATCATGGTAATCACCTCAATTGAAATTATAGCACAATAATCAAATGAAACAAGACATTTTATTAAATATTTATGTCATTTTTTGTGAACATCTTTCGGAAGGACACCGAAGCGTTCTTTAAAAATTTTGGTGAAATTGGAACTGGAATTAAAGCCACAATCCATGCATATTTCGGTAACACTCATGTTGGTTGTATTTAAAAGCATCATGGAATAATCAAGGCGCATATTACGAAGGTATTCATGAAAAGTGATATTGATTTCTGTTTTAAAAAGCTTACTGAAATATTGCGGTGTCACATGCACAAAATCAGCAACCTCAATTAGCGTGATTGGGTGTCTGAAATTTTCACGCATGTATTTTAATGCGTTTCGCAAAATTGCATTTCCTATTTTTAAATCCGAATTATCGGTTTGACGCAATATTTTAATGAGCACTTCTGTGATAATGCTCTGTACAAGCAGTTTGCCATACTGCTCATTATTCTCTTTTTCTACCAAAAGTTTTTCAAAGCATTGTTTTACATTTTCGCACTCTTTTGAATTAAAGGTAGCTGTAAATGCCGTGTTTTTTGCATACAAAACATCTGTAATTTCCTTTGGTAACATATCGTCGGCAAAGCAAAGGCTGTAAAGCAGAGTTGGTTTCGCAAAAGAAAGATACTCATGCACATCTCGTGATAGCATAAAAACAATCGTTCCGCTTTTACATGGAATGGTATGTCCGTTTACTTTCTGCACGCAATCCCCTTCTGCCACAAACTCAATCTCTGTAAAAATATGATTGTGAATAGGCGGAATGGGCAAATCTTCGGGCCCCCAGACCTCTTTATCAACCAGAAAATGACTTTCTTGCTGTAAAACATTTTCCCGACTATTCTTCCAGGTATTGATATATTTTTCCATTTTGCCTCCAAAATATTAAATAGTAGCTAAAATTTATTAAAAAACAAGTTGAAAAAATTAAAAATAAGCTTATAATTAAAGTATAGAGCATATTTAAAAAAAATGCAAGTATTTTTTAGGAGGTTGAAAATATGGAAAAATTATTAACCGGTGTTGCTTATCACGGCAACAGAATTTTAAAGCATGTGGAAGAAGACATGATTGACATTGTAAAGCATAACATGAATCTTGTGGTGCACATGTTTACACACAATGACTGGGACCGTCATTTAAAAGTAATGAAGGATATTGTCAGAATCACAGAATACTACGGTCTTGATATGTGGTGGGACAACTGGGGTATCGGAGGCCCTCCGGGAGATAAATCCTTCTTTACCGGTCAGCATCCCGAAACCAGAATGCAGTATAACGACGGTACATTTGACCCCGTTCGCGTTTGCTTTAACAGACCTGAGCTTTTAGAATTTACAAAAAACTGGGCTTACACCGTTAAAGAATTTGGCGGAAACAAAATTCTATGGGACGAACCGCACATTCCACCCCACCTTCCCAGCATGGATCAGAACAAATACGGTTGCTGCTGTGACACCTGCAAAAAGTTATTCGCAGAAAAATACGGCAAGGAAATGCCTCTCGATGGTATGACACCCGAAATGAAGGAATTCCGCGCCTGGAGTATGCGCGAATATTTCAATAAGATTACCGCTTATTCCGCAGGTCTCGGTATGGAAAACATTGCCGTTGTTATGGTTCATACATTAGACAATACGCAAGATATTATCAACACGCCTGATTTACATAATTTTGGCATTGACCCCTACTGGGATCCCAAATACGGCAAACGTGATCCGTATGAATATGTATATGAAAACACAAAAAAACAGGTCGAGCTTGCTAAATCGTTAGGCAAAGACTGCCACACCTGGATTCAGGGATTTGATATTCCTTTCGGAAAAGAAGATGAACTGATTCTTGCTACAGATGCGGCATACGATGCAGGCGCAAGAACCATTTTAGACTGGAGCTTCCGCGGGGCTGAATCTAACACCTATAAATCAGATGTTGCAGAGCTGACATGGCAGGTTATGGGTGAAGCTATGGGACGCATTCGTGCCAGACATTTTGATGCCATTCGCAGAGAAAGAATGGCAAAATATCAAAAATAATTAAAGAGGGATAAATATGAAAAAAAGAATCAGCTTTCTTTTAATATTCGTTATGCTGGTCGGCATGCTTACAATTCCTGCGCAAGCCGCCGATGTGCAGACTATATTTATTGCGCCTGAAAATTTTCAGGAAAATTTGGGTTCCTGGACTTATAAAACAAGCGACGTAGCAGATGCGTTCAAAAGCATCCTGATTGGACGCAGTGACAAGGCGCAAAATCTTTTAAAGCCTGCAGGGGTAAATGTTGTTGTTCCTGCCGACGGTACATACACCGTTTATGTCCGAACACGTGATTACGATACACACCCCGGTACCCGTAAAAGCCAGATTGCCGTAAACGGCACCATTTATCCACACATTTTAGGTGCACACGGAACAAATGGCTGGGCCTGGGAAACGGTAGGCGAAGTTTCCTTAAAAAAAGGCACATCGACCGTTCAGCTTGTAGATATTACCGGATACACGCCACGCGTTGAAGGTATTATTCTGTCAACAGATAAAAACATTAAGTTGCCCGAAAATGCAAGTGCTTTTGGAAGTTTTGCTTCCAAATATGCATGCACTGCCGTTCCCGGTGCGCTTGTATCGCCTATTTACGAAGAAAAGCCTGTCGAAACAAATTTTAAATCAGATAAGGTTTACAGCACTTTAGACTATACTTCCTTTTCACCTCTCGGAACTTGGGAAATAAAATCCGAAAGCGGAACTATGCTGGATTCGTTTCTTTTCTCTACCACAAAATCAGCAAACGCATCTGACAATGCTAAAGCGGTATTTGGAGTTACGCAAGATGGAGTTTATGATGTGTGGGTACATACCAAAGACTCTTCCAACAATCCCGGAAGCCGCTCATTTTATTTAACAATAAATAACAATGAGCCAGTACTCGCCGGTGGCCACGGAAACGAAGGGTGGCACTGGGACAAGGTTACCGCCTGTCCCCTTTTCGCGGGTGAACATACGCTTTCTTTAAGTGACTATCGTGGTAATTTCTCGCGTGTTGACATGATCGTAATTACCAACGATAAAGAATTCAAAATCGGCGAAAATAAAGAAATTATGCATAAGCTTCAAAATGAATATCTTTACAAATCCGGTTCTGCAAAAGAAACCAAGGCTACTGATAACGGTCAGGTGCGCCCAAGTGATGAAATTGCGGTTGAATTCAACGGAAGCTATATGACCTTTGATGTTCCACCTCTTCTGATTAACGACAGAACTATGGTTCCCATGCGTGCCATTTTTGAAGCGCTCGGTTGTACCGTTTCCTGGAACAACGATACGCAAACTGCAACCGGCATGCGAAACGGCTCCATTGTATCCCTGACTATCGATTCAGATGTCGCACAGGTAAATAATAAGAAAGTATCATTGGATGCACCTGCTGCGTTAATTAATGACAGAACCATGATTCCGTTACGTTTTGTTTCGGAGGCATTGGGAGCTTCTGTAAAATGGGAAGGTGACACCAACACCGTCAGGATCTTAGCTGATATTCCGTCTGCCGCTTATTTCCTGCGTCCTGAAAGTTTTGAAGCTTTGGGAACATGGTTCATGGAAAGCGGACAGGCAGATGCATTTAATCAGACAACGCTTCGCGGTTTGGTTAAGCCCGAAGACAACCCGGCACAGACTGCTGAAGATTATAACAATCCAAAGCCCGCAACAGCATATATTCCGGTTGCAAAAGGCGGTCAGTACCGAATCTGGGTACATTCAAAAGATTTTGAAACCAGCTCCCCCGGCACACGTTATTTTAACATTGGTGTAAACGGCAAAATGCACGAGCAAAAGTTCGGCACGCACGGTAAAAACGGGTACCGCTGGGCAGACGCAGGTGTATTCACATTAAACGAAGGAACAAATTCAATTTCATTATATGATACCTCCAAATTCTATGCCCGTTGTGATGGTGTCTTAATTGTAGAAGATTTAGGATATATTCCCGAAGAAAGCTATTCGGTGACATCGGCACTTGCCAAGCCATACAACCCGGCTTCCACACGTTCTACAGAGTTCCCAAAATGGGCTAAGGAACAAAACGCACCAACAGAAAGTATTGCAATTGAAAACGAATATACAAAAGTTATATTCCACAAAGTACCTACACAAAACGGCATTGTGATTCAGAATGAAATTTATGCAAAAAAAGACGGCAAGTGGGTGTTAACCAACAAACGCGATGAACCTCTTGGGTATCTTATGATGCAAGCGGACGATTCGTTAAAAGCAGGTTCTTCTGCTGAAATTGCCGCATTTAAGAACACATATACCGAAAACGGCATTGAGAAAAACTATATTGGTTCTGATGTGTACAGCGCGGGTACTGTGAACTGGATGATCCCAAACGATTATACTGTAAACGGAAACACAGTAACGCTGTTGTTCCCAGATAACAACTATGCTTCCTTGCAGGTTGTATGGAGCTTAGATGACGGCCGTTCTCCGAAGGTTACTTTAGATGCAAGCTTTAAAACAAACGGTGCATATTCCTTCGGTTGCTTTGAAGGTCAAGGGTTTGCAGACTATGATTTTGCAATGATTCCTTACAGAATTATGAGCAAGCAAGTTGCCGGAGATCGCGGTCTTACAACGCAACAATCCGCAATGACACCCATGTCCACCTATACACTTCCTGCAAATAACATCTATAATGCAAACAAGGTTACAAAAGGCGTTGTTGTTGAGCCGTCCTGGCTTCCCATTATGTGGAATTATACCGAAAACAATATGTTCGGTTTAGCTTCCATTGATGCTTCCGGCGCTTACGGTGGCGGTGTATTTGCTCCCCTTTTCGGAACAGAGGCATGCAAATTTTACAGCGGCGATACCTATAATTTCAGCTATCGTGTTATTTCCGAGGTATCTGACTGGTATGATTCTTATAAACACATCGCAACAGATTTGTTTGAAGTAAAAGACTACAGAACCAACTATTACACCTCCTTAAATGAGGGTATTTATAACACCATCGACCTGATGATGGATGACGATTTGGGTGGTTGGAACAAATATGCAAAAGGGTTTTATAATATGGAATCCTCTTACATGGCAACCAACGCAAATCCTATGGCGTTGCTTCAGGCATATCAACTGACCGAAAACAAAGACATTTTAGAAAGAAGAACTGTTCCGACCATTGCGAATTTGCTGACACGTCCAAATTTACACATGAACTGGACAACCAACAAATCCTCACAAGCATGGGGACAGCACGAAATCGGTTCTCCTATCAAATATTACAACTTAAATGTAATGGGTGGGGTTTACGAGCAAACAGGCGGTACCCTTCCCTGGCTTCTGAACTATTCCATCGAAAAAGCAAAAGCTGGCACAGTAAACGAAACCGCTTCGGCAGTTGCACCATTCATGAACGACTTACATCTGTACAAATATACGGGAGACGAATCCTATCTCAAAAAAGCAATTGCTACCGCTGATAAATATTTAGAGGATGTTGTATACGCACCGCGTACTACACAGCAAAAAGAAACTGTATTTGTGTACTCCGGCTACTATCCGAGCCTTTCTTCTCTGCTGGATATTTATGATGTAACCGGAGACAAAAAATACTTAGATGCTGCAGAATACACCGGACGTTGGATTTCAGCTATGGTGCAGACTGCAGGTGTAGATTCTTCAAAACGAAATCAGATGATTACTGTAAACGATCCTTTGGACGTGGCAGTTCGCTGGCAAGGCGGTAAGGGTGAGCATTTAAGCTCCTCCTTCTGGTGGCACGGTGATGTTATCTGGCGTCAGGGTACAACACCCGGAAACCCTGCGGATACAGACAAAGCTTATGCGCTTATGCGTGAGCATATCGAGGATGTTCCGCTTTGGGTTGCAAGCAATGTAGGGCTCGGTGTGGAACAACCTGTAACATTTGGCGGTTCTTCCTACATTACAATGCAATGCTGGGCAGGTGATATGGTAAGACTTGCATATCTTACAGGTGACGATTATTTTGAATCGGTGGCAAGAAATGCAATCGTCGGCAGATTCGGCGGATATTCCGGCTATTATCTGCAACGGTTCTGGACCTATTATATGCAACCGGAGTACGGATTTAACGGTCCTGACTTTACAAACATTTACTGGCACCATATTCCGCAGTTTTATGCAATGCTTTGCGATTTCCTGGTGAACCAGATTTCCGCAAAATCCGATTATCTGATTTCCTTCCCTGGTTTACGTCAGCAGGGTTATGCATATTTTGACTCGAACCAATACGGGTACGCACCCGGCAAATTTTATGATGAAGATGGTATGTGGCTGTGGCTTGACCGCGGAATTGTAACTCCGAATTCGGTTCAGATTGACTATTTGACTGCAAAAAAAGATGGCATGTTTGCTGCTGCATTCTTGAACGAAGGAAACGAGGCGGTAACCACCGAAATTGTTCTGGGTGAAAAACTCCCTGGCAGTCAAACCTATACAGGTTCTGCTACACTTTATGATAATGCAGGCAATAAGTCTGAAATTCAGATTGAAAACGGAAAGTTTATGCTTACCATTCAACCGAAAGCTCTTGTAAGTGTAAAAATCAGTCTGCCTGATGTGAAAGCACCCTCTTATGCATTGCTCAAATACACGCTCAACGGAAAATATGATGTAAAACAGTCGGTTGCAGAGCATGAAAACGGAAAAGCATTTGCGATTCAACTTAGTCCGGACGAGTATTTTGCCTACATTTATGTAACAGACACCGAAGAAACCGCATCCGCGATTAAAGTTTACTACACAATAGGTGACAGCGAAGAACAGATGGCCGAAATGGATGTTTATCCTTACGAAGTTATCCTCCCCGTTCAGCAACCTGTTAAGCCACTCACCTACCGCATTGAACTGGTCCAAAATGATGGATCTGTTAAAAAAATACCGGGTGGTACGATTATACCAATCGGTTCCGGTTTATAAAAAAATGCAGACCGACTTTAAGTCGGTCTGCATAACTTACTTGAAAGGATTACTATATGTCTATAACAACGTTAAGCCTTATTCTTCTTATGATTGTCCTGTTTTCCTGGCAGTCGCTGTTCAGCCGTTTGCAGGCAACTGCGTATCCAGGCAATGAAAACGATGCTCCGATTGTCTTTTCTGTGTTTTATGGGTTGATAATCACTTTTATCACCTTTATCAGTGCCGGCTTCATATTCGAGCCTTCCAAAGCAACTGTTTTGCTTGGTGTTTTAAACGCACTCATTGTGCTTGGCTACAACATCTGTTTGCTTGGTGCATCCGACCGGGGCAATTATTCCATCACAATTATCTTCATGATTTTCGGTGGTATTCTGATTCCTTTATTCATTTCTTTGTTTAAAGGAGATACTTTAAATGCCGTGCAATGGATTTCTATTTTGGTGATGCTTTTATCTTTCATACTGATGAATTTACCGCAAAAGGGGGCAACCAAACAAAAAAGCAAAAAAGGTTTTTTACTTTTATGTGTGTTGCTCTTTTTATTCAACGGCTTTTACGGTGCAATCATGGCATGGCAACAAGAGTTTACAAACCAGACCGAACAAAACGAAATGATTATTGTTACCTATTTTTGTCTCGCGCTATTCTCGTTTTTGTTTATGCTGTTTAAAAATCGTGGTCAATTGCAATCTTTTAAGCAAACCAAAAAATCTGTTCTGTTCTTAATTATTGCAAGCTCCGTCGGCACCTTTGCACAAAAGCTGATGTTGTATCTGGTAGGACCCGGCGGTGTTCAGGAAGGTATTTTGTACACATTTGATAACGGCGGTGCAATGATATTATCTATTGTTTATTCTTTCTGTATTTTTAAAGAAAGACTTACAAAAATACAGATTTTTTCGCTATTGATGGCATTAGCGGCACTCATTGCACTTTCAGTTGCGTAAAAAGGCGGTTTATCCGTCTTTTTTTCTTTTTTACAGAATTCTTGACAAAAATCGCCTTTTCCGCTATACTAAGCGAGAGGTGAAGCACTATGAAAAAACTACTTATCCTGTTTGCGTTTATTATTTTATTCACTGTACAGACAACTGCCCACCCGGGAAGAACGGATAAATATGGCGGACACACGGAGTCTGCCACCGGACAGTATCACATACACAATGACGATGGTACAATAACATATACAACCAAACCCTCCGATTCCACACAAAAGAACACACAAATCTATACGCCGGACACTTCGTCTCAAAACGGAACAAACTCCATACAGCAACAGTCTCCTGCTCCGTCATATTCTGATGTACAACAAACCTCGCCTGAACCACAGACAGAGCAACCGATGTACGTGCCGCCGGTAACAGAACAAGAGCCCATCACCGAAGAAATTTTGACTGAACCGAATTCTGAACCGCAGGCAAGTAATGATGCAAATCAAAGTTCTATAATAGTTGGAGATGTGACAAAACCTTTGCAGGACGATGTAAGTCCCAACGCCACCGATACGAATCCGGAAAATAAAGCTACTGTGTACCGACAAGTAAACGGAAATGGTTCGCCGCTTCAAGCACTCAGCACAGTTGGGCTGAGTTTACTGGTTATTTTTGCGTTAATCGGCATTTGTATCGTCTCTTCAATCGTACAAATGGCAATTAAAAAACTCGAAGGCAAATCAGAAAATATTGATTTTTTGCTGTATATACCAACTGTACTGGTTGTCGTTCCGGCATTTTTAGGAAATGCACTTATGAAAATTTATCACTTTCTCGAAAGAACAAAAGTAGAGGAAAATCGAAAAAGTCCTTATTCTGAAGATGATTTTATCCGAAGAAGTAATTATCCGGATTAAGCAAAATAAAAGGGAATGTAAAAAAAGTCCGGATCGCAAAAACGCGAGTATAAAGGCGAACAAAGTTTGTGTAAACTCACGAGAAAGACACGAAATGAAGAAAACACGCAAAATTTTGCGTGTTTTCTTTTGATAAATGCGTTTTTGCTATGAACAAACTTCGCCTCTCGACGTACCGCGTCGGTGCAAGAGCTTTTATATCGCAATCCACCTTATGGCGTTTTGCTCATTTTATACTCTGCACCTCCTTTTAGCCGAAAAGTTTGCAAGCAATACTTTTCGGCTGGCTCGCAAAAAGTATTTCGGTGAAAACTTTTGGCGAAAGAGGAAGAGCAACGGCGCAAAAGAAACCCTTCGTCGCAAAACGAAGGGTGCCCAATGCATCGTTTGCTCTGACGAGCCTTCGGGTAACCCCAAACCGCGATGCAACGCAGTTTGGGCTCAGTTTGTCCATTCCAAACATTTTTTCCTATTCCCTAAAAAAGGGCTGTAATAAATTTACAGCCCCTTTTTATTAAAGTGAAGTTTCTACAAAACAATAACCATCGTTCCATGTACTGCCCTGATTCCATGTGTAATTCCATATGCATCGTTCTTTATAGAAGATGCCGGGACCAACAGAATAACTTTCCCCCACCTGCAGATGATGCGGACCTAAAAGGTTGCGTAGGTTGTTAATCAATGTGATTTCAACCTCGGTTTCTCCTGAAACACCGAAATCTGCTAGAGAAATTTTATTGTCGGACAGAACAACTTTTGTTTTATCACCAATTGTAATACGAATGGCGTTTACGCCTTTTTTATCCAAGAGGATATAGGGATTTTCACCGGAGATGTTTATCTTTCCGTATACAGTCAATTCACCGCTGAAGAACGGGAAGCCCTGTTGTTCAATGTTCGAAAGGGTAATCTCTTTCTTAGGTTCTTCAATGGTAAACGAACCGGTATACCGAACCGCTTTTTTATCAAGCTTTTCCCACGTTCCATCTGTCCCCACAGAAAAATCACCTACAAGGTAAATGGATTCAATTTCCATATCATAGCACAGCTTATTTTTTTCACTTTCGAAAATTTTGGATTTCCGGATATTATCATAAACGGTTTGCGACTGCTTGAAATCACAATCAAAGCTGATGGTATTCTTGCCTTTTGTAAGATAACGAGCGATGTCTGTTTTGCGGAAAGAAATGTCTCTGAAATAACCCTCATCCTTAAACGCAATTTCTTTGCCGTTAACAGCAATGGTAAAGTTTTCGGGTGTTTCGCAAACAAGAAACAGTTTTTCTGGAATGTAATTTATCTCAACAAAATAATCCTGATGGATTTGTACCGGACATTCTTTTTTGTTGGCGCGCTCTAAAATATTTAAAACATAACCGTTTTTCTCCTGCAGTTCGCCATCAAAATAGTAATCACAGAAATCAAGTGTGATAGAATTCTCCACTGCCCCGCCCAATTTAAATGGACCGCTTAACTCAATTTTTGTTTCTTTTTGCGGTGCATGAGGTGCGTTTTCAGATTCAATCACCATGAGGCTTCCCCAGGGTTCAAATTCATAGGGCGAAGCAAAGTTTTCCAGTTCTCCTGTCTCAAGATTTACTTTTTTGCCTTTTACATAAATTTCCGCATTCTTTCTGTCGGGACTTGTGTTGACAAAGAAATGAACTTTTTGTTCCTTGCTTTCTCGGTAGGTGTATGTTAGTGTCTTGTCGTTTGTAACAGAATTTTCGGTAAATGAGTCTGTGCTGTCAAGTACAATACCACCGTTTGCAATAAATTCTGAAAGAAGTTTTTCGGTTGACGGAAGCAACACTTCACATCCCGCCTTAACAACATACTTATAGCTCTGACAGCCGATTTCAAAACGGTCACCGTTAACCTTGCCATGGCGTTCAATAATAGTTTCGTCCCCTAAATGGAACGGAAGATGCTTTTCTTCAAGACCTTTCACAATTGCCTTAAACCGTTCAAACATTTCGTCGATTCCTTTGTTTTCATTTGCATCATAAACAGTCCACGCTGTCGTTTGAGGGTGTAAAACTAAAATTTCAGGTTTAATTTCTCCCTCGGTTAAAATCATGCCTTCGCGGGACATTGCATCCACAAACTGCTTATATTCACTCCACCAAGGCTGTTGGCAATACATCGCAGGCGGATAGTCTCTTTTTCGGATACCACGGTTGGAATAGCCTTCTAAGTGCTGGCAAAGTAAATTAACACCGCGAACAGTCTGCCATTCATAGATGCCTTTCAACTCTTCAAAACTTACGTTATGTCCACAAAGTGCAAATGTTTCGGAAAGGACTTGTTTTTTGCCAAGCTGTTGGGCAACAGAGCCGAGCTGATGAATCATAACACCATCCTGAATCTTTCTTCCTAACCAATCCATACCCGGCACGTGGAAATATTCATAATGCGGCATACATGCACCGTTAGATGCAAGTTGAGAACCGAATGTGTTTTCACAAACAAGATGACCGGTAAATTTTAAATTACGTGCATCACACCAGTCATAAATTTGTTTCATAAAAGCTTCAGAGAACAAATCGGTTACCATTTTCCAGAATTTAACGCGAACTTCTTTATATCCATCCACTTCAAAGAATAAAGCATCCAGATGATCCAGAAGATTCTCGTTATAACGGGCTTTATAGCTTTCTTCCATTACAAAGCTCCATGGAATACCGTTACGGGAAATCTGCGGTTCATCAGTGAAAAAACCTTCAATCTGATTTTTATACTTCTCATAATAAGGCTCGTATGTACATTTGATAAACTCTTTGATAACCTTTTTATCGAGTGTATCTACATAAAAAGGATTGACATCGTAATAAAAATACAAGTCCCCGATTTGACAAATAGCTGTATCCTTATGCTCAAATTCTTTTTCCCAGCGAAGGTATTTTTGTTGGAAATCTAATCCCATACCATTTACGATACCACTACCGAAACCACTGGGCCAGCCGTTTTCATCGTATGCCCACGCACGCATTCCAAGCTCATCTGCTTTTTCGACCGAAGCGGAGACGTTTTCAAACCATTCTTCTCCCATATATTCGGTCTGCAAACCGCCACGAGCATGCATAAAGAAACCGCCGATGCCCACATCATGCATTTTCTGAATCTGGGATTTGGTTTCTTCAACATTTAATTTTTCGTTCCAACTCCAGAACGGAATGGGACGGTATTTTTGAGGTACATTTTTATAATCCATAGCATTCACCTTCTTCTTATTTTTTAAAAAAGGGAGTAAAACAACTCCCTTTCATTAGATTTTGATTATTTTTTTGCACCGGATTCGCAATAAATACATCTGTAGATACGTTTTTCCCGGTCAGTCAGTTTGAAAATCTGCTGAATTTCCTGTTCTGTGGTTGTAATGCAGCGCGGATTTTTGCAAGTGATAATATTCACGAGTTTTTCAGGAAGATTCGGTTTTTTCTTTTCAACACGCAATCCGTTTTTAATTACATTAATGGTGATGTTTGTATCAAAATAAGCTACCACGTCTAAATTCGAATCCATCAAAGCGTCCACCTTGATGATATCTTTTTTGCCCATTTTTTTACTGGTTACATTTTTCATAAGCGCAACCGAACAATCCAGCTCATCTAAGTGCAGAAAATGATAAATTTCCATACCAAGACCTGCAGGAATGTGGTCGATTACAACACCGTCTTTAATGGAATCAATATTCATTCTTCCACCTCCAGCAATTTTAGAATCAATGCCATGCGCACAAATTTGCCGTTTAATACCTGTTTGAAATAGCAGGCTCTCGGATCGTCGTCGACTTCGCAGGAAATTTCATTCACACGAGGCAACGGATGCAAAATGGCAAGATCTTTTTTTGCATTTTCCAGTTTCGCCATATTTAAAATGTAGGTATCTTTAAGACGGATATAATCTGCTTCATTAAAGAAACGCTCTCTTTGTACGCGAGTCATGTACAAAACATCAAGCTCAGGCATTGCCTGTTCTAAGCTTGTCACTTCCACATAATCCATGTTATATTTTTCAATGATTTCAGATTTGATATACTCGGGAATCTTTAATTCTTCAGGCGAAATAAGTACCAGTTTTATGTTTTTATATCGGGTTAGTGCCGAAATCAAAGAGTGTACCGTTCTGCCAAATTTCAAGTCACCGCAAAAACCAATGGTGAGATTATCGAGCCTCCCCTTTTCACGGGTAATGGTAAGCAGGTCAGTAAGCGTTTGTGTAGGATGATTATGGCCACCGTCACCCGCATTAATGATGGGCACTTCAGATTTCATAGAGGCGACCATCGGAGCGCCTTCTTTCGGGTGACGCATTGCAATAATATCTGCGTAGCATCCGACTGTGCGGATGGTATCGGTTACGCTTTCTCCTTTTGATGCAGAGCTGGAATTTGCTTCCGAAAACCCAAGAACACTTCCCCCAAGATCGAGCATCGCTGCTTCAAAACTAAGGCGCGTTCTAGTTGACGGTTCAAAAAATAAGGTTGCAAGTTTTTTACCTTTACATTTTTCGCTGTACAAAGCAGGGTTTTCAATAATATCATTTGCTTTGTCAATTAAGCGGTCGATTTCAGACACCGACAAATCATAAATATCAATTAAATGACGCATTTAGAAAACTCCTTTTTCTTATTTAATCCAGCTTTCGTCAGACGGATTGTTTCTGAATGCGATAAGACGGGAAATGTCTTCTTCCTTAATATAACCCTCTTTTGCTGCAACCTCACAGATCGCATCAAAATTCGTAAGGCTTACATTCTTAAGTTCTTTTTCGGCAAGTCTGTCAAGCCCCTTCTGCATCCCATAAGTAAAGATGCTTACAATACCCAAAACTTCGGCGCCGGCTTCACGAAGAACATCTGCTACTTCAATTACAGAACCGCCTGTGGAAATCAGGTCTTCTACAATTACAACCTTCTGACCTTTTTCAAGCTTACCCTCAATCTGGTTGTTTCTGCCATGGTCTTTTGCACCGCCACGAACATAACCCATAGGAAGACCCAAAATTTCAGCCGCAATTGCCGCATGTGCGATACCTGCGGTAGATGTACCCATAATCACTTCGCAATCGGGATATTCTGCCTTAATTGTGTTTGCGATAGCAGTTTCCACAATGGTACGAACCTTAGGTGCTGTTAAAATTAAGCGGTTATCACAATAAATCGGACTTTTAATGCCGCTTGCCCAGGTAAAGGGATTTTCGGGGC
Organism: Clostridia bacterium; assembly: GCA_017410375.1. Taxonomy (NCBI): domain Bacteria; kingdom Bacillati; phylum Bacillota; class Clostridia; species Clostridia bacterium. The sequence continues at coordinate 15,671 of JAFQQW010000056.1, forward strand.
GTAAAAACACGGCTTCAATTTCCAATAAGCATTTTGCAATCTGATTTTTCATAATTAATATCTTCCTTTCTGTTAAATAAAATCCTTTGCACATCTTTGGTATGCAGCAACCACATCGTCAGCCTGGGTAATGGGTCTGCCCACCACAATAAAGTCGGAGCCAATTTCCTTTGCTTTTGCAGGGGTGGTTACACGAACCTGGTCAGCAACTTCCCCATCCGCAAAACGAACTCCCGGGGTAACGGTCAAGAAATCTTTACCGCAAACCGCTTTAACCTTGCCTGCTTCCAAAGGTGAGCAAACAACGCCGTCAAGACCTGCATCCTTTGCATTCTTAGCGTAATGCATAACAACTTCGTCAATAGGTTTGTTAATTAAAAGCTCTTCATGCATCACTTCATCCGAGGTAGATGTAAGCTGCGTTACAGCAATCAAAAGCGGTCTTGTTCCGTCTTCGCGAGTCAAACCTTCGATTGCTGCTTTCATCATAGCCTTTGTGCCTGCTGCATGCAGATTCACCATATCAACATCTAAGTTTCTTAAAACAGACATCGCCTTTTTAACGGTATTCGGGATGTCGTGCAGTTTCAAATCCAGAAAAATTTTGTGACCGCGACTTTTGATTTCTTTGATGATCGCGGGACCTTCTGCATAATAAAGCTCCATACCTACTTTGCAATACAATGTTTCACCGTCGAACTTGTCTAAAAAGTTTACCAAGTCCTGCCTGGAATTAAAATCACAAGCGATAATTACATCTCTGTTCATTTGTTTGCACCTCCGATAATTTCTGTTAAACTGTTTATACCATATTTTACCATAGTTTCAGGTAAATTTTCAACTATTTTTTTAGATGCGAAAGGATCTACTAAATTTGCCGCACCGACCTGCACAGCAGTTGCCCCAGCAAGCATCATTTCGAGCACATCCTCTGCTGTAGATACACCGCCCATGCCGACAATCGGAATTTTTACGGCATTTGCAACCTGGTTAACCATACGAACTGCCACCGGGAAGATTGCAGGACCGGAAAAACCGCCCATTCGATTGGCAATAACCGGCTTTTTGGTTTTTAAATCGATTCGCATACCCAAAAGTGTATTAATTAAACTGATACCATCTGCGCCTGCATCCTCACAAGCTTTAGCAATAGCACAGATATCTGTTACATTGGGACTGAGTTTTATGATAATCGGTTTGGTTGTAACCGCTTTAACGGCTTTGGTAACCTCTGCAGCCGCTTCAGGGCTTGTTCCAAAGCTCATGCCGCCGCCGTGTACATTCGGACAACTGACGTTCACTTCAATCCAGCCCACCTGGTCACATTTGTCGATTTTTTCGCACGTATAAACATATTCATCCACCGAAAAACCGCTTACGTTTGCCATAACTTTTTTATTAAAGCATTTTTTAAGCTTCGGCAACTCTTCCGATATAACTTTTTCTACGCCGGGATTTTGCAAACCAACGGCATTAATCATGCCGGAGGTGCATTCTGCAATTCTGGGAAGCGGATTTCCAAATCTCGTTTCCTTGGTGGTGCCTTTAAAAGAAAAAGAACCTAAAATATTGATATCATAAAGTTCTGCAAATTCGTAGCCGAATCCAAATGTTCCGCTGGCAGGGATTACAGGGTTATCAAGCTCAATGCCGCAAAGATTTACTTTTGTGTTTACCATATAATCTCCTCCTTTTCTAAAATAGGACCATCTTTACAGATGCGTTTGTTTCCGTATTTGGTTTTACAGCTACAACCCATACATGCACCAAAGCCACAACCCATTCTTTCTTCAAAGCTAAGCTCTCCGCTTGTGGAGGTTGTGTTATAAACCGCTTTCAACATCGGTTCAGGACCACAGGTGAAGAAATAATCATAATCGGAAAGAGTTTCTATCACGTTGGTTACAAAGCCCTTTGTGCCAATACTGCCGTCTGCTGTCGCAATCAATGTATTTGCGCCGATTGCTTTAAATTCTTCTGCATAAAACACATCCCCTACTGTGTTAAAGCCAAGAACAGCAGTTACGTTTTTTCCTTCCGCAATCAGTTTTTTTGCTAAGTTAAACATAGGCGGAACACCAACGCCACCGCCGATTACAAGTGCATTTTTTTCACACTTTTCAGTATGGAAACCGTTGCCGAGACCAACTAAAACATCCAAAACTTCACCACTTGACATTTCAGACATCTGTTCTGTGCCATGTCCTACCACTTTATAGATAATGGTAATGGTTTCAGCATCATAATCACAAATGGAAATGGGACGGCGCAGATACAAGCCATCAAGCTTGATATTGATAAACTGGCCGGGATTGGTAATGCCGGAGGTATCACCTTTTAAAACCATCTTATAAACATCGTTTGCAATTTTAACATTTTTTAAGATTTCGTACATACCTTGTGTCATACTAAATCTTTCTCCTCTCTCTTGTTGTCATTCTGCCACACAATGTTGCCATCACAGATTGTAAGCAGACATTTTCCGTAAACCGTATCCCCTTTAAAAGGTGTGCTTCTGCCCATAGACTGAAATGTTTCGGGATTAACGGTATATTTTTCGTTTAAATTAAAAACAGTTAAGTTGGCTTTTTCGCCCACTTCAAGCCCGGTTTGAATACCAAACCGTTCATTCGGGTTAAGGTGCATCAGCTGTACTAACTTTTCCATTGTAATGATACCCGTTTTAACAAGATGGGTATAAAGCTCGGCAAAAGCAGTCTCCAAACCTACAACACCCATGGCGCTTTTCTCTAAACCCTTTCCTTTTTCCTCGGCAGAGTGCGGTGCGTGGTCGGTAGCAATCATGTCGATTGTGCCATCCTGAACACCTTGAATCAGTGCTTCTCTGTCAGTCTTATCCCGGAGAGGCGGATTCATTTTGAATCTCCCGTCCTCCTGCAAACAACTGTCATCCAAAATCAGATAGTGCGGACCAGTTTCACAAGTAATATTTACACCCTCTGCTTTCGCTTTTCGGATTATTTCGACACTTTCTTTTGTGGAAATGTGGCAAACGTGATAAGGACAGCCTGTTTCTTTCACAAGCTCAATGTCACGGGCAATCTGTTTCCACTCGCTTTCAGAGCAGATACCCTTGTGGTTGTGGGCTTCAGCATACTTGCCTTTATGGATATAACCATCTTCTAAAAGGTCGTTTACTTCACAATGTGCAACAATCATTTTGTTTAAGGATTTAGCTTTCAGCATTGCAGACTTCATCATTTCATCGCTTTGCACACCTCTGCCATCATCTGAAAAAGCAATCACATTATCTTTCATACCATCCATATCGGAAAGTTCTTCGCCTTTTTGGTCTTTTGTTATGCTTCCGTACGGATATACATGAACACAAGCGTCTTTTTCAATTAAGTCCAACTGTTCTTTTAATGTATCCGGAGTGCTGGGTACCGGATTTAAATTCGGCATGGAGCAAACCGCGGTATAACCACCTGCAGCTGCAGCTTTCGTTCCGGACTTAATTGTTTCTTTATATGAAAAGCCCGGTTCTCTTAGATGCACATGTACATCTGTAAAACCGGGTAATATCAAACAATCCGAAAAATCAAAAACAGTCATATCTTCTGTTTTCGCGGTCGCTAAAGAAACGTCCGAAACAATGCCGTCAACAATCAGGATATTTTTCTGTTCAACGGTTTTTCCGTCACAAACATTTGCACCTGACAAGAGAATTTTCATCGTTTCTTTGCCTCCTTTTTACATTTTATTTATTCTATCATACTTTATATAAGTTTGTCAAGATTATACAGCAAAATCCTGCCGTAAAAACGACAGGATTTTAAGATTACTCTATTCCGTTCCACTCGTCTGTCCAGGTGATGGTCATGGTTTTGTTTTCTTCATCGTATGTGATAGGCAAAATGCTGTAACCGGAGGTTTTTAAATCCTCAGGATGCCAATGGTCAAACATAATATAATCTTTACCTTTAACCGAGAAAATATAGGTGCTCTGACCGTAGTAGGTCTGGCGATAGTTGGGTCCTTCGCATGGGTTATCGATAAGCTTCCATTGTCCTAAAAGATGTTCACATCTGGAAAATAGAGCGCTGTTCGGAAGCCAGCCTGTACATCCTGAGGTTACCATATAATACATGCCATTGTGATAAACGACAGCAGGTGCTTCACGGGTCTGATCCTTCATTACAGAAACATAAAGACCTGCAAGATCGGTATATTCATCATTTAAAAGCGCGATATCCAACGTTTTGTTCCAATCTGCAGAATGCACCAGATACGCCTTACCATCTATATCTTTAAAAACAGTCATATCACGACAATCCTGGCGATTTGGTTGTTTGGCTTCGATGAATTTGAAAGGTCCCGTCGGACCGTCCGAAACCGCAATGCCGGCTGCTGCAAAAGTATAATCTGCAGAATCAATATGTGCCCACATCACAAATTTCTTTGTCTTTTCGTTATAAATCACCTTAGGTCGTTCGAAAACCTTAGATGTATGCACGGGACTTTCAGGATTTTCTTTATCCGTTTCAAAGGCAAGACCTTCGTTTTTCCAGTTCACAAGGTCTTTTGAGGAATAACACCCCATGCCAAGGGCAGGTGTTTGCCATTTTCCGGGCATGTTATCCACACCTTTAAATTCACCGTACCAATAAAAAACACCGTTGTATTCTATAATACAGCCACCATGCGCCTGAATGTCGTTGCCATCTGTATCTTTCCAGATTTGTCCGTTTTTCATCGTTCTGCACTCCGTTTCTTTTTTCTTTAAGTATACCATTATTTTAATATTTCGTCAAGGGATTGCTTTCGCCAAATCGTGATAAAGCATTCGCCGAAAAATGCTTGACAAAGCTTAGTTTTCCTGCTTTAATAAATTATAAAGATATAATTTCGGATAAATAAAATATAAAATTTTGAGCATTGAAAGTGTTTCATAAAGAGAGTATAATAGAAATAAACAAAAGGAGGTTGGGTATGCGAAGTAAGCATTTTGTGTTTTGTTTTATTTTGATACTGCTGTTGATAGTTGGTATCACTTGTCTTGCCGACGTGCCGAGTTCTGATTATCAATTGATGTTCCGGGACGATTTTAACGGCACGGAGCTTGATACAGATTTGTGGTCAATTCGTGGCGGCACACCGTATGGCGGCAAGAATTTAGCCGAAAACGTGCGCATTGCAAACGGTAAGCTATACTTGGATTACAAAAAACTGGACGGATATTATACAGGTGGTGGTATTTTAACCAACATGCCACTTCCTTACGGCTATTACGAAACCAAAGCAAAGGTGTTTTCCGGTGTTAACGGGTTTCACTCATCCTTCTGGCTTTCGGGCGGTGATTCATTCATCACAAAGCCCACTTATTATCCGGACGGAAACACAATTATTGAAATTGACGGTTTTGAAATCGATTCGAATGAATGGGTAACACAAGCACCCAACCCCTATTTTAACACGCACTACTGGTGGGGCGTGCATTCTTCAACAGGTGGTGGTGCATATAACATTGAATCTGACGGAAACAAAGCAACCTTAGACGAATTCACTATGGGTATTGAATGGCTTCCCGGTAAGGCTATTTTTTACGCCAACGGCGTTGAAGTGGGCAGAAACGAAAATATAACGGTTTACGGCCCCTCTTATTTATGGCTGACCGGTGTCGCGACACCCGAATGGCAATCCTCCATCAGCGATTACAAGAAGGATGAAAATGGTTATTTTGGAAGCTCTACATACGAATATGCGTTTTATGCACAGAAAAAATTAAAGGGTGTTAACCTTTTGGGTAACGGTCATTTTGAATTAAACCGATCGGCAACAAAATCAGCGCCCAAAGCTTTTGACAGCATCAATGCAAAGATTGTTGCCAACTACAATGCGCACAACGGTTTTTGCTACATGCAATTAAATGAAGGCGGCAAAGCCGAGCAACAGCTCCCTTATCTGGTGACAGGCATATACGGTTTTGAGGGTTATTTCCGTGCACAGGCAGAGACGATTGCAAAGGTTATTGTTAAAAATAAAGCAGGAACTGTTTTAAAATCTGCAACCATCCCGGTTACGAGCGAATGGAAAAAGCTTTCTATTCCGGATATTTCAATTACTGATTCAGCGTTTATTTCTATTGAATGTACCAAAGGCTTACTGGTTGCAGACGATTTGAGCTTCTTCTGCCAGGAAGGTGATGCCAGCTACACAAGCTATAAAGATACCGATTACGAAAGTTATGATATTTATAACAAGTCCTACGGTACCATCTATGCCGCAGACACAACCGTAAGAAGCGGCACATGGAGCACCTCAAATCTAAACAGCACTGCTAATCTTTGGATGCAGGTTTACGGTGACGACGACACGCTTACACCGCATTACAAAGACGTTTATGCTACCTGGAGCATTCCTGTTGAAGCGGACGGTACATACACCATTGAGCTTTACAACATGCAATACATGAATAACGTGTTGACGCAGGACTATGAAATTGCAATTGACGGCACGGTTGTGGACACCGTAACAGTAGACAGCTACAGTGCAACACCAAGCTACAACTGGATAATTTTAAAGAATATCGAAGCAGAAGCCGGGCAAACTGTGACGGTTAAAACGACTCCGTGCGCGCCTGTAAACGATGCGGTTTGTTCCCGTATTAGTCCCCTACGTTTTGCAAAACAAAGTGAAACAATCCTCGGCAATACGGTTGTTGCACAGATAGGTATGCCGAATCTTCTGGACTTTTCCACGCCGAAATTGTTTGATGTAAGTGATTTATCTGTTGTTCCATATATGGAAAACCAAACGGTTTATCTACCGAGAGATGCTGTAGAAAATGCTTTAGGTGTTAAGCTTGCAGGCAGCACTGCATTTGTTGCAGAATCAAACATCGAGGACAATACCGACTACGTCGTGGATGTAAAGGATAGCTTGATTTTCATTCAGAAAGATGGATATTCATTAAATAACGAAAATATATATACAGTTTTGGATTTTATGCATAACAAAACAAGAGATCCGTTAACACATGGGTATTCTACTTCAGATTTTGTGGGTACGGGCGCTGTACAGGGCGAAGAAGTACATAAATCCGACGAAGCAAATCTTACGGGCAATTGGCTTTCTTCGAGTCTTGGCTACAACAGTAGCAGCAAATATACAAACGCCACAGAAGATGTTGTAAGCTGGTCTGTTTCGCCCAAAACGACAAGACGGTATTCGATTCAATTTTACTCTGTTGTGCACAACGGAAGCTCCAACGGCACGCCATCTACCAAAAACGCAGAGCTTCTGTTACATGTTCCGGGAAAAGGCTCATACATCTATTCTTTCGACCAATGTGACGGCTCAATGGGCTGGTATGACTTGGGACATATGGATTTAAATGCTGATGACACAGTATATATGTACTTATCCAACGGCGCCGCAAAAGGAACACTTCGTGCAAGTGCTGTCCGTTTTGTTCCCTCTGATACAGATGCCAAGCTTGTAGGTGACTTTGATGAAGCCATCGAAGAACGCTATAAATTTACACAAGCGACAACCACCGGAAACTGGTTAGATTCCGGCATAGGCACAGCCTCCTATTATGGAAGCGGAAATGCATCTGCAAGATGGAAAATGGCACCTGCAAAAGGACAGAAATACAGTGTGCAGATATATATTCCCACCACAACGAGCAACAACAATACAACCACAAAAGCAGATGTTGCTCTTTCCGTAGACGGCAAGCCTTATCATTACACAGTTAATGAATGTATGGATACGAACACGCACACAGGTTGGTACGATTTAGGGCTGTTTGATTTAAAGGCGGATTCTGTTGTAGAGCTTTTTATAAATGAGCAAACCAATGGTTTTTTGCGTGCAGCAGACGCCCGGCTTGTTCCCTATCCAAATAAACCATATGCAACAAAAAACGGTACAACGGTCACCCTTTATTCCGGTACAATAAGTCGCTATAAAGATTCTTTTCTTTTTGCCGAATATGACAGTACCGGAAAAATGGTTCACGCTTATCCGCTTCCGTCATTACCAAAACAAAGTATAACTCTAAAAAACGCAAGCAACACCTTTAAATGCTTTTTCTGGCAAGCAAACAATACGTTTCATCCGATTACCGAAGTAGCTGAATAACTAAAAAAACACTCCTTAGTTTTTCTAAGGAGTGTATTTGATATTTAAAACGAAAGAGGTTCACAAAGCGGATGGAATATGGGCGTTTGTAAAACTTTTACGCCCCATATATAAATCTTTTGGTTTTTCTTCGCCTGACCTACATAAGGCTCTAAAATCGTTACGACTTTTTCATCGCTTGCGGAAATGTCTGTCACTTTCCCGTTTGTATCATAAGATACGGTCATAATTTTAACAACAGAAACCCCTTCAGAACGAATAATATAGCGATTATTTGATGCTTTCACTGCAAACGCACCGTCACCCAGCCTTGCGTTACCTAAATAAAGCTTCGCGGCATCGTAATCGGAAACACCTGCGCCTGCACCACCCACTTTATATGGATTCAAATAGGTAGTTCCATTCTTTTCAACGGTGTATCCCTCTACCTTATAGGAACTCCAGGGAATTTCTTTCGTTCTGAAAATGGGATTTCCGTTTGAATCGGTCTGATCCGAATAAAAAATATCCACACTCTCATAGACAACCTTTGAGTTTTTCAAATCCAGATTAGCAGAAACATTTGTTGTCCAATTGTCTCCGGTTGGTGTCAGAACACCGAATAATTTCGCATTATTTAATTTCGCGTAATCGCCGTCAGAAACATATGGTGTTAAGAAAGAAGCAGAAAGTGTGTACTTACCAAAACCATTGGTTGCTTTTTCTATTTTGAGCAAAGACGAAGTGTTACTTGAAATCGGTACAGGTTTAAATGTAGATATACCGGGACGTATGGTGGTGATAACGTCCCCATCTCTTACGGGGGTCTGATCAAGATTATAGCACGGTACACCATTAACAAGCACTGCTACATTTTCCATTTCGCCGCCAAGCTTTAATGTCGATGGATCATAAGCTCCGCCTTTATATGTCAAAACAAGGTTACTGAGGCGATATGAATTGATTTCAGAGTTAAGTTCCATCCCCTCCGGAGGCAAAAGATTCAAAACTGTAGTCGTTTCCCGCATTTCATTGCTCATAACAATGCTGTCAATCGGAATAACAGTTCCTTCTGTTTTGTGCACAAGTTCGCCTGTTACATAAAGACCGTTCAGACTATTTTCATAGATATCAAATTCGAACGCGTTTTGATTTACTACGGCACGAATACTGTCTCCGTATGTTCCGATATTGTTAACGGGTGCCGCAACGGATTTAAAGTCATCCGGCACATCAGCAATACCGTATCTGAAATCAAGCGGTTTGGCAAGAGCCAAAGCATCAAATACAGTTGCATATGAAATAGCATCACCAAGCTCATCGTGTGTAGATACATTGTTATATCCTTCAAGACCACTATTATAACCTAAAATTCTGGCGTGATTGGGTTTAACCGTAAGTTTTTCGCCGTTGACAGATACATTTACAGGCTCGCTTGTCAGTTGAGTCGTGGTTGCATTCTGCATTGCATTTAACTCTGTTTGACTTTTTGGAACATTCAAATGATGCCAGCTGCTATCTGCAAGAGTATCCATTGGGTTTTGTCCGTTCGGATATGCAGGAACGAGCGCAACAGCAGCCAATCGGTCATACGCACCCAGCTGATTTTGACGCAGAACAAAAGGAACACCTGAGCGAAGTTCTATCGTGTCACTCCCCTTGCTCCAGTAAAAGCACATGTTCGGATTAGACGTATCGACACCGTTCCGCGTGGTAAAATTAATTTTGGTATCATTGATTGTTACAGAGGATTCGCGTCCACCGGGACTTGATTCCATGTTGATTCTTAGTCCGTAAACGTAATACTTTCCTGTTTTTAAAGGTGTGAACACACCAAAATTACCGTGAGCATTGTAATACAAATCTAACTTTGAAACAGTTCTTAAAGCACCGGGCTGTACATCATTTAATGTAAGGTTTGCGAGTGCCACAAAGGTTGTGCCTTTTGGAAAACCGTATTCCCAATTGTCGGTATTTGCTTCCTCGGATTCGCTGATTGGTTTAAGGGTTCCGTTGCCTAATGTCTTGGTTTTCCCTGCAGTATCAGTAACCTTAACAGAGAAGTCGAAGGTTTTTGCGGTCGCAGGCACCTTTACAATGGTTTCGTAAGGATATTCACTGATTGTTTTGGAGTAAGTTTTACCTCCATATGTATAGGTGAAGGTTGCTTTTTGTGTAGTGTCTGTCGTTTGTGAAGTATACATATATGCATAGTAATTATCGTCATTGAATTGAATCAGATACGCCTTTCCGTCCGTAAATTCAGCAACGGTCTGCCCTGTATAAGAAGAAGGTGTATATTCTTTAACATAAGAGGGCTTTTTCACATCCGGATGCAACACAACCGTTTGAATACCTCTGCCGGGAATTGTTAACGAAAACTTACCGTTGGAAATCTGAACACTGGATTTCTTACCATCTGCATCGTAAAGTGCTGCTGTTTCAGTGAAAGATGACGCATTAGGCACTTTATTCCCAAGCGCAACGGTTGTTGTCAGCGCTTTTTGACTTTCATTTACAAAAGCAACTGCAAGCACACCGTCTTTTTTGGCAGGCAAATAGTCCACCTCGACAGAATCAGGCTGTACAATTCCACGGTCAAGCCAAAGCCACATATCATTCTCATCGTAAACTTTGCCGGCTGCTATACCGTACTGATTGGTATTAAAATACGCATATCCCGAGTTTACAACAGAAGGAAATTCAATATTTTCGTTGGAACGGTACCAGATATTATTTATCAAAAAGTCCTCAAGTAAAGCCAGGAATACAGGAATATGATGCCAGTAAATCAAATTATAATCGGGGCCGACATAGGGATAATCCGCTTGTTTATCATGTAATAAATAACGCTCGCTATAATACCCTGCATAATTTGCATAGCGTCCGATCATCGCATTTCTTGCCTGAGCCAGAAAGAAATCATCACCGGTATATTTTGCAACACGAAGCATTGTTCCTGCCCACATATTCATGTTGATAGCGTTGCCGTTTCCGGGCGTCATTCTATGTTCGGTGCCAAGACCTGTACGCGCAGGAATCCAACCGGGCGCATATTCTTTTTCTAGTTTACTTTCGGATTCGCTTGCTTTTTTGAACACGCCGTAATCGTTACCGATTCTCCATTGCACACCATTGGTATGCCAAAACCAGTCCGCATCATCATTCGCCAATGGAATTGATGCTGTTTTTTCAGGTCCTACAGTATAGTTTGTATCTGCATAACCATTCTGATATCCGGTCGTCCAGACAGAGGTCATGATGTATTTTGCGACCTCGTTTGCACCGTTCAAATATTTGATATCGCCCGTTTGTTCATATGCCAGAGTAAGTGCGTTTAATGCAGGAACCGTACTTTCGTACACAAATCCACCAATAGGGGTGAATTTTTTCTGTTCTAAGAGCTGTAAATAGCTATCTGCAACATTGGTAGTATATTTCGTGTAGCTGTTTACACCGAGCATATCGTTCATAGCAGGTCCGTAGCTTGCTCCGCTGATGCTTCCGCTTGACGCATTTGTTGCATGTTCTAACATAAAAGGCATTCTGCCCTGCGACATGCGATACAAGCCAACAAAGGTACCGCGGCTGAAAAAGGTAGCCGGCTTCTTAAGCACAGTCGGGGCATTGTTTCCGGTATAATTATTGTATTTGGAAGATCTTGTGGAATGAGAAGAATTACGCGTCAATTGAAATGCAATAAGCGGAATTGCTCTTTTATCCAGAATTTCTTCGTTTTCGGTCAGCATATACCGTTGCATAATTTCAATGTTATTTGCGTTCGAAACAACACCTTCTGCTTCCATATTCGCAAAGCCCATATCCTTTTCGATAAAACCGCTGTACACATCATCCATTATAAGATCGGTTACGTTATAAATCGCATCATTTAACGATGCATAGTAATTCGTACGGATATCTTTACAGTTAAAAATATCGCGAGCTACATGCACATAGTTTTCATACCAATCACAATCATTAAAAAGCAATCTATAGGAAAAATTAAAGCTTCCGTTCAAATCAAATTTGCATTGTTTTGTGGTAAATACAGGTGCAACAAGCTGAGCCCGGGCATTTCCTGTCGGTGAACGGAACATAACACCAAAATCCAAATCCCCGGGACGTGCTACATACTGACGGACAGATGTTGGATCTACTGCAATACCTTTTGTAAACGCTTCCGCAGTTCCTTCGTTAAAGGTAAACGTTGCCATGGGTGTAAACATCATATATTCTTCCAGAACAACGTCATCTGCAGGGATGTAGTCTTCTACATAATTCATAGGTGCGGTTACGCGGTGGAATGAAGTATCAGAAAAATCATCACCATTAAAATAAACGAAGGAATAACAGCCTGCAGTTTTCATATTCGCAGAAAATTTCACTTTAGGTTCTTCTGTTAATGTATCAAACGAAAATGTTAAAGTGCCTTTTACGTTTGCTGATTCCACATCCAAAACAACACTGTTTCCGCTTTTTGTCATATTAAACGGAATCAACCACTCCGGACACCCCATTTCATAATAATTGGATTCATTCACCAGGGTTATTTCACCATTAAAACCCTGCAATTTTTGCTCTTTGGAAAAAGTGTTGGGCGCAGAGGTCAGTCCGTCCGTAGGCGGACAACCGTCAGCCGTTACAGAGGATGTAGCACGAAGAGCCAATACACCCAATTCCTCTCGTCTTCCCTTTACAACTTCCCACGCCCCATTGCGTTTAATAAAAATTTCGTTCTGCACTACACTGCCTTTATCGCCGGTACCCTTATAAAAAACAATTTTAAATTTATCGTTTTCTATAGTTTGAGTAGCAGTTGCAGCAATCTCTTTTTTCGCCCAACCGGGAAAATTGGAAGGGATAATCGAATACGTTTCAGTCGGTCTAACCATATAGGTTGAAAACTCACCGACATCATTACTGGGAACATAATCGGGATTGTTGGTCAAAAGAACACCTTCACACCGGGCATAAGCAGTAGAACTTTTTATCAGAATTTCATGCTCGCCCACCGATAAGCTGAAAGTTCCGGCATTTTCCCATTTATATCCGTTTTCACCATGTTTTCCAAAATAAGAAGCCGCATATGTACCGTCAATACCTGCCTGAAAATAGCGGGTTCCCGGTCTGTCACCCGGGAAATCTTTTGCACGGACATACATGGTATATGTACCTGCTTTTTTTATGTTAAGTTTAGCCTTTGCAACCTGTTTCGCTTCGGTTGAACGAATTGCGGTAGAGCCATCTGCTTTCCAACCGCCAAGTGTGTAAAAGTTTGGCGTGGTGATATAATGCGTATAAAGTGAATAGGACTGTTTGTCGGTAATATACATGGTTTTGTCCGTGGAATTGTATACCGCATTACAATTCAAAACCGCAGAAAGCACCTGACGTTCCCCATAGAGTACACCTTTGTAAACAATAGGAGTTGTCCCCAGATTCACCGCTTTCCCCTGCATATTGGCTATAGGATTTTCAGCACAGATGGTTGTTTTTGCCCCATCCTTTGAAAAAACCGAAAGCGTCTGTCCGTCCTCGTGCCATGTCACGGTTGCATTCAGCTTTTCAAAGCATTGTTTTAACGGAACATAGGCTTTCCCGTCAATCAGATATGCTCCGGGACTTAATGTTACTGTTTTCCCGTTCAAAACAACAGGAATTGCCGTTACAGTTGCAGCCGAGACCGATTCATAGACTGAACATGTACACAAGCAAATAAACAGCATAAAATATAAACATATAAATGCTTTGATTTTTTTCATATTGCACCCCTTAATATTTATCTAATTATATTATATCATTCCCAAATGCTCCCTTCTTCTGTTTTATTGATTTATTTTTTCAGTTATACTGATATAGTATTTCTTTAACAATTAACCGGTTTTGAGTCCTGCGCACGCGAGTTAGACATTGTTACATAAAAAAACCGCCTTAAAAGGCGGTTTTTCTTAAAATTCAAGAGGTTCACAAAGAGGCTTAAAGGTTGGCTCCTGTAACACCTTTGCTCCCCATATAAAGATTTTTTGATTTTCTTTCGCATGACCAATATAGGGTGCGTTTACAAACGCAAACAGGTCATCAGTCGAAGCAATACTTTCCACTTTACCGTTTTCGTCATACGATAAGGTTATAATTTTAAAAACAACAAACCCGTTAGTTGAAACAATGAAACGGTTGTTGGATGCCTTGGTTACAAAAACACCGCTGACAAAGTCTTGTCCGCCAAGGAAAAGAGATGACGAAGCATAGTCGGCTGCACCACCGCCTGCACCTCCAACCTTATAAGGATTTAAGTATACCTTTCCATCTTTTTCAACAAGGTAGTCCTCTGCGGTATAGTTGTTGTAAGCAACTTTGTCTGCCATGAAGTACGGATTCCCGTTCTCATCAGTACCATCCATCAGCGTCAGCTCTGCATTTTCAAAAACAACCACAGAATCCTGCAAATCAAGTTCCTCTGAAACATTTTTAGCCCAGTTTTCGCCAATGGGTTTCATAAGACCAAAAAGTCTTGTGCCGTTTAATGCAGAAAAATCTGATTTGTGTGGTAAAGCAGACAATGCATCTGCCGAAAGTAAATATATGCCGTTGCCGTTTTCTCCTTCGGTTATGCCTAACAAAGCAGAATTCTCTTCCGAAAGTCCGGGAAGCGGAATCGGTTTGAAGTTGGACATATTTGTTTTTACGATTTTAATAACATCACCGTTTTTGATGGGCATCCGGTCGGGATCATAGCACGGAACACCGTTAAGAAGAACAGTGATGCTACCAAAGCCTTCACCCGGAGTATATTTATTTATGTCGAAACTTTCAAATCCGCTGTACGAAATCACAAGATTTGTCAGCGTATAACTGTTTACGGAACTCAAAACAAACCCTTCTGGCGGTTCAACATTCAAAACCGTTCCTGTGGTTCGAAGTTCATTACTCATAACAAGCCCATCCAATTTAACAGTTGTTCCGTCTGTTTTGTGAACCAAATCACCCGTAACACGCAAGCCTGTTAAGCTGTTTTCATATACATCAAACGGAAAATATGTGAGTGAAACAGATACGCGGACGGATGACCCATATGTTCCGATGCTGTTTTTGGCAGGCGACATACTTGTAAAGGTTTCCGGCACATCCGGCGAACCATAATATGTGTCAGACATAGGTGCAACCGCAAGCGCATCAAACACTGTAGCATAGCTTATGGCATCTCCTGCCGCATTATACAAAGAAGCCATGCCCCGACCTGTAACACCGCTGTTTATCCCTTTAATACGAGCATTACCCGCCTTAACACTCAATACTTCTCCGTTAACGGTTACAGAATATGTATTATTGTCACCAATCTTGCCTGCAGAAGCTTTTTCCCATTGGTTTAAGCTTTCCTGATTTTCAGGAATATTCTGACTTTTCCAAAACGGATTCGGAATGCATAGCATGGGATTGGTTCCATCCGAAAGCGCAGGCACAAGTGCAACACCCGCAAGGCGGTCGTAATCTCCGAGTTTATTCTGTCTGAGAACAAACGGAACGCCCGCCTCCAGCTCTACCGCATCGGTACCAAGACACCAGAAGAAACTGAAATTAGGAATAGAAGAATCTGCACCTTCATTTGTCGTAAAATCCACACGCATATCATTAATGTTTATCGAAGACTGTCGGTTCCCACCAGTCGTGGAGTTATAGGAGCGCAGACCGTAAACATAATATTTGCCTGACTTTTTTGGTGTAAAGAAACCAAAATTGCCCTGTCCGTTCTGGTATACGGTAAAACCGGCAACAGATGCCTGCGACCCGGGCTGCACCTCATTTTTTGTAAGGTTACCTACAGATATGAACATGGTATCTTTCGGGAAGCCGTTCACCCACTCTACATCATCCAAAACATTTGACGCAGATAAAGACTTTAAGCTACCTCCGCCAAGGCTGTCGGTCGTGCCATCCTGCTCACTTGTTTTAACTGAAAACTCAAATTCTGTTGCTGTAGCTGGAACCTTAACTATTGTTTCAAAAGGGTATTCGTTTACAGTTTTTGAATAGGTTTTTCCGTTATATTGATAAGTAAAGGTTGCGCTCTTTGTTGTATCTTTCATACGGTTGGTGTACATGTATGCATAGAAATTCTCGTCATTAAACTGCAACAGATATGCTTTGCCGTCCGTAAACGTCTGAACCGTTTCACCCAAATAGCTGAGCGGTTCATATTCCCGAACATATCCGGGCTTTTTAACATCCGGATGTAACACCACAGACAAAATACCTCTTGCAGGAATTGTAAGTGTGAATTTGCCGTTTGTAATCTGAACAGTAGATTTATTTCCGTCTGCATCATAAAGTGTAGCTTTTTCGCTGTAAGAAGATGCGTTCGGGATTTTTTCGCCTAATGTAATGGTGGTGGTAAGCGCATCACTGCCCTCGTTTACAAATGCAACGCCTAGCACACCGTCTTTTTTGGCAGGCAAATAGTCTACCTCGACAGAATCAGGCTGTACAATTCCACGATCCAACCACAACCACATGTCTTCTTCATCATAAAATTTACCAGAATCAAAGCCATATTGATTGGAGTCAAAGTACGCGTATCCCGACTGGAGCACAGACGGAAATTCGATATTTGCATTAGAACGGTACCAGATGTTGTTGATCAAAAAGTCCTCCAGCATACCTAAAAAGACGGGAATATGATGCCAGTAAATCAAATTGTAGTCAGGCCCGTCGTAAGGGTAATTTGCTTTTTTGTCATGCAAAAGATACCGTTCGCTGTAATAACCGGAATAGTTCGCATAGCGACCAATCATGGCATTTCTGGCTTGAGTTAAGAAAAATTCGTCGCCTGTGTATTTAGCAAGACGCATCATAGTGCCTGCCCACATATTCATATGAATTGCATTGGCATTCGCCGGAGTCATTCTGTGTTCTGTACCAAGACCTGCTCTTGCAGGAACCCATCCGGGCGCTGTTTCTTTGGTAATCTTATTTTTTGCTTCGCTTGCTTTTGTAACCACTCCGAAATCATTACCGATTCGCCATTGCACACCATCTTCATAGTAGAACCATTCTGCTGCATCGTTCGCAAGACGAAGGGCTGAGGTGGATTCGGGATCAACCGTGTAATCGGTGGTTGCATAATCGTTCTGATAACCGGTTGTCCAGGTGGTAGTCATAATGTATTGCGCTACTTTTTCCGCCCCGTCCAGATATTTTTGTTCACCCGTTTCTTCATAAGCTGAAACGAGTACATTTAAAGCAGGAACCGTATTTGAATAAACAAAGCCACCCACAGGTGCAAAGCTGTTGTTTTTGAGCTGATTTAAATAATTATCTGCCACAGATGTTACTTTAGAATCGAATGTATCCGTTTTCAGCAAGTCGTTCATGGCTGTTCCGTACGAAGATGCGCTGATACCTCCACCTGACGCCGCTGATGCTGCATGTTGCAACATAAAAGGCATTCTACCCTGAGACATTCTGTAGAAACCGATATAGGAGCCACCGCTAAAACCTTTGCCGGGGCCTTTTAAAGGTGTTGGAACGTTAATTCCTGTGTAGCTGTTATATTTTGAAGTTCTTGTAAAATGTGTACCACTTCTTGAAAGCATAAACGCAATAAGCGGAATCGCACGTTTGTCTAAAATTTCTTCATTTTCGGTAAGCATGTAGCGTTGCATCACTTCAAGATTGTTAGATATGGTTGCTACACCGCTTGCCTCCATGTTGGCAAACGCCATATCCTTTTCAATAAAACCGCTGTACACATCGTCCATAATAAGGTCTGTGGTGTTATAGATTGCGTCATTCAGAGACGAGAAATAATTTGTACGTAAGTCTACGCAGTTAAAGATATCCTGTGCTACATGTACATAGTTTTCATACCAGTCTGCATCGTTAAACAGCAATCGATACGAGAAGCTGTACACTTCATCCGCATCAAATTTACACTGTTCTGTGGTAAACACAGGCGCAACAAGCTGCGCGCGTGCATTGCCGGTCGGAGTACGGAACATAACACCGTAATCCAGATCCCCGGGACGCGCTACATACTGACGCACACAGGATGGATCTACCGCAATACCTTTTGTAAACGCCTGACTTGTCCCCTCATTAAAGGTGAAGGTTGCCATGGGTGTAAACATCATATATTCCTCAAGAACAATATCGTCAGCAGGAATATAGTTTTGCGTATAGTTAAAAGGAGCTGTTACACGGTCAAAATCTGTATCGGAAAATTCGTCGCCGTTGAAATAGATAAATGAGTAACAGCCTGCTGTTTTGGTTCTGATTTTAAAGGTTACTTTGGGTTCTTCGGTTAAACTGTCAAAGAAAAATGTCATAGAACCGGACAAATTCTCAGAATTAAGTGTCAGCTTGACATTACTGCCGTTTTTCACCATATCAGACGGGATAAGCCACTCAGGACGGCCCATTTCATAATAGCTTTTTTCGTTATAAATTGTAACAGCACCGTCAAAGCCCTCAAGAGTCTGCTCTGCGGTGGTAACAGACGGAAACCCGCTTAAACTTTCAACCGGCGGACAGCCTTGTGCAACGGTTGTAGACAAGGCGCGAAGCGCGAGAACACCAAGTTCTTCGTTTCTGCCCTTGACCGCTACCCACGCCCCATCACGTTTCATGAAAATTTCATTCTGTACAAGAGCGCCTTTATCCCCTTCGCCTTTGTAAAACACAATTTTAAATTTATCGTTTGAAATGGTCTCTGTTGCAGTTTCACTGATATCTTTAGTTGCCCAGCGCGGAAAATTGGCAGGAATCAGAGAGTTTTGCGCAGAAGTTCTTTGTGAATATCTCGAATACTCGTTAAAATCATCGGTCGGAACATAAGTGGTATCATTTGTTAAGATAATGCCCTGACAACGGGCAAAAGCCGTATTGCTGTAAAGCATAATTTCGTGTTCGCCGGCATCCAACGAAAATGAGCCGGCACTTTCCCACTTGTACCCGTCCGCACCGTGTTTTCCAAAAACATTCGAGGAATATGTACCGTCAACTGCCATTTTAAAATGTCTGGTTCCGGGTCTGTCATACTTAAAATCTTTTGAGAGCACATATACAGTGTAAGTAGATGCCTTTTCTGTTTTAAATTTCGCCTTCGCCGTTTGCCTTGAATCGGTGGAACGCAAAGCATTGGTACCCTCGAAAATCCAACCGCCACAATCATAAAAATTAGAAGCACCAACATAAACAATATGCTTGCTGTAATCCTGTGTATCATTAATGCTGATGACACCGGTAGAAAAATTGTATGTCGTCGTACAGCTCAGTACAGTAGAAAGAATATTCAACTGTCCATATAAAGTGTCGTTCAACATAACAGGCTTAGACGGAAGGAGTGTTGCTGTGCCGTGTATATTGGCAGTTAAACACTCCGCCGATAGTGTTGTTTTTATACCATCTTTGGAGTAAACGGACAGCGTTTCATTTTCAGCATGCCAGGTAACAGTTGCATTTAATAATTCAAAAATTTGTTTTAGAGGCACCAACACCTCCCCTGTTTCAGACAATACCGGAGATGGTGAAACAGATATTTGTTTACCGTTGAATTCCACCCTCATCGACAATGCCGAAGTTTCCGCTGAAAAAAATGTTGGAAGCATCACAAACAGCATCAATGCTGCCAAAAGTAAGGCTGTGATTTTTATTTTCATATTCTCCTCCTCGAAATCCTATCTTTCGGTCAAAAACAAAATCTATAACATTATTATACACAAAACAAACATGTTTGTAAATATTTTTTTATTTCTTGCTCCATACTTTTATTCTACAGTTTTACGCTTAACCGAAAAAAGAAAAAATTTGACATAATAGCATTTTTGTGCTATATTAAATTAAGAAAGGAGGAAACGTATATGATTCAGAGAGAGCTTTTAAAAGCAAATGCAAAAGAAAGCATCAAAGGCAATATCGGTACGATATTCGGAATGACTATTATTGTTTCGCTCATCTCCGCGGTCCTCAATTTTATTCCGACTATTGGTTCAGTTGCTAACACATTTTTTGTGTCACCTGCATTCAATCTCGCATTTGTGGCAATCTACTTAAAAATCGCTCGTGGCGGAAAAGTTGTTTTTAGCGAACTATTTGACGGTTTCGCCTATTTCTGGGGTGCTTTCAAGATTTACTTCTTAGTAGGATTATTCACACTTTTATGGTCGTTACTCTTCATTGTTCCGGGTATCATCAAAGCATACTCCTACTCAATGGCAATGTACATTTATTCTGAAAATCGCAATATGGGCGCGCTTGAGGCAATCAACAAATCCAAAGAAATCATGGAAGGTCATAAAATGGATTTGTTTATTTTAGAATTGTCCTTTGCAGGTTGGTTTTTGTTAGGTGTAATCACTTTCGGTATTGCTTTAATTTATTTTATTCCGTATGCTGAAACAACGTTTGCAAACTTCTACCTTGCAATTTCAGGTCAGCCTATGGAAAATGCGACAGTAATTGATGCAGATTTAGTGTGAAATGTAAAAAACAGAAAACGAGGATTTTAGTAGAATCTTCGTTTTTTTGTGCAACAAAAAGACCGCCTGATAGCGGTCTTTTTGCTTGTAAGAACCATATGATTTTACTGCCACATCAAATTTTGCTTGATTTCAAGCGGTTTTCAAGGTTTTACCCTTATCAATTCCAAAGGCAGAATAAATCTCTTTTACAAGATTTATTCTACCATAAAACAATATTTTTTACAAGGCCTTTTTGAAAAAAATCTTGTAAAAAGACCTGCCGTTATTCCGGCAGGTCAACCTCATAAGGTATGTCGCCGATGAACCATATGGTCATCTTTTTCTTTGACACAACCTCGTATCTTTCGATGATGCTTCGAATGAGAGGTGTATCAATCTCGCTCACCTTATCTTCCATACCATCAATGGCTTTGAAGATAAGCTTCAGCTTAGATGACTCGGTTGATTTCATCTTTCTCTCCATCTCATATTCCTTATTCTCTTGACGCAGTCTTTGCGATTCCATCTTTACTTCCAGACATATTCTGTCAAGCTCGTCCGTTGATATTTCACCGTTAGCATTTTGGTATATAGCCTCGCGCATTCTGTCGCTCATTAGATTAAGCTTTTCCATATTGGCACTTATCTTTGGCTGTTCGGTATCCCCGAGTAGAGAGGCGATTGAGCTTTTTAATATGTCCTTTACTCTTTTTCTGCTTGTATATATCGTATTGATGGCTTCGAGCGTAACCTCATTCATATAGTTATTGTTGATGGAAGGAGAATTCTGACAGCAATCTTGTCCGTTCTGAATTCTGTTTAGGCGCCGCCATACATATTTCTTATCACCGCTACGGGTTTTCCATTCTGTTCGTCTGTACTTGGCACCGCATTCGCCACAGAATATTAAGTCGTTGTATGGAAACTTGCCGCTGTATTTTCCATAGCTTTGTTTTTTATCAAACTTTTTGATACATCCACGTCGGCTAATTTCCTCTTGCACACTGTCGAACAGGTCACGTTCTACGATTGGCGGATGATGGTCTCTGATATAATACTGCGGAGCTTGACCTGTGTTCTTTACCTTTTTCTTTGAGATTGGATCAAGAGTTACTGTCTTTGAGGTCAGGACATCACCTGCATACTTTTCATTCTTAAGTATTCTTTCCACTGAGCCGGGCGACCATCTTTCTTTACCTCTTGGAGATGGGATTTCTCTTTCGGCAAGTGCATTGACAATTTGTTCTATGCTCATACCTTTTATGAAGCAGTCGAAGATGAATCTGACATTGATTGCTTTACCGATTTCTACTGATATGTTTCTTTCTGCATCCTGACTGAAGCCGTATACGCCGTTAAAGTTATAGCAACACTTGCCCTCACGGTATCTGTAGCTTCTGCCCATCTTTATGTTTTCACTCATTGACTCACTTTCAGCCTGAGCAAATATGGTATGCAGTGCAATGAACATCTCGGTTGTATAGTTAAGTGTGTTGATGCCTTCTTTTTCGAATAGCACCCCGACTCCCAAATCCTTAAGTTCTCTGATGCATTGTAAGCTTTCGGCTGTATTTCTTCCGAATCTTGATACGGATTTTGTTACTACGAGGTCTAACTTACCCTTTCTGCAATCGTTCATCATTCTCTGAAATTCAGGTCGGTTATATATAGAGGTTCCGCTGATGCCTTCATCGCCGTATATATCTACATATTTCCAACCTGCCGTTTCTTTAATCATTTTGGTATAGTGTTCAACCTGAGTCTCAAAGCTTTTTGTCTGTTGCTCTGCCTCGGTGCTGACTCTTGCATAGGCACCGACATTCAGCACTCGCTTTGCACCATGCCCGAAATATGATTTTGTTGCAGGTATTTCGATTACATTTGCCATTCTTAATTCACACTCCTTGTTATTAATTTTCCATTAGTAAGCAGTATAGAAAGCTCTTCCTGACCGCCTACATAGAATTTTGATATAATTTTCTGCATAAGCGGAAGATGAGGCTCTGTAAGTATCCCATACTTGCAAAGCTCTTTTTTTATCCTTTCGGTAACTGCACTCATATCTGTTTTGATACTGTTTCGGAATTTGATTTTTGCAAGCTCGTATATGTCTGCAAGCACTTCATCCTTATCATATTCCGTCAGCATTTTTATGTAGATATCGTTTGCCATATCGTCTGTCAGCTCATCATCGGGAATTGCGGTTATAACGGGTTCGTCTGCAAGGCTTAAATCGTCTGCAATTTTGTTAAGCAATTCCGTTATGAGATTTACAAGTCGATTCTCTTTAACGGATTTTGCTGGGCATACGGAATTGGTACATTTATATGCCACAGACCTATTCTCGCCATAGCATTGATTCTGCCTTTTTATCGGTGAACTGCATATCGGGCACTCCGAATGAGTCCGCAGGAAGTTATCAAGCTCTGCTTTTTCGGGCGGTTTATTTACGACTTTTGAAAGCCTTGTTTTGTTCGCCTTGTTATAGAGCTTTTCTTCTATGATTTGCGGATAACCGTTTCTGCCGATATATTTATTGTTTTCAATTATCCGTTTTACCATATTTTTATTCCATTTGTCAGAATCAATGTTGTATCTGATTCCGCTTAAGGTAAATCTTTCGGCAATCTGACTGTATGATTTTCCTGCCGCATACAGTGTAAAGGCCGCCTTTACAAGTTCTGCCTCAGTTTCTTCAACACAAAGTTTGCCGTCAGCTATTTTGTAGCCGAATGCAAGGTAACGGTTTGCCATTTATAACACCTCCTTTTTGCTAACCTCAAGCCCCATTCCGTTTATTAGGATAAAGGTTATTATTTCATTATCTGCTTCAATTCTGCTTACAAGATTTTTGAAACTCTCAGCATCGAATTTGCCTATTGCACAAGCCGATTCCATTTCTCTTATGATTTTTCTTGTCTTTGAGATAATGTCATCATATCGGTTGTTGTGCAGTATGGTATTTTTCTTTTTGCGAAGGTCCATTGTCTGTTTATCAAAGCGGTTAAGCTCCTGAATATAGAAAGCAGGCTCTATCAGCTCCTGACTCTTTAGTCTTCGGAGCGATAAAACCTGCTCTGTATTCTGTGCTATTTGCATGTTGATATCAGCAATTCTATCTTGCTCTGCCTTGTTTATCTTCATAGCCTCTACCTGTGTTAAGAACGGGAGAAGGATATGCTCATAATTTGCTTTCAGCTTGTTATACATTTGAACAAATGCCTTTTTAAGCATTTCTTCGCTTACAGGCATTGCCTGACATTTGTCTGTACCTTTATCGTGAGTTCTGCATACCCATGTGTCTGTACCGTTTTTATGTCGGTAAGTTGAACCGCAGTGCCTGCAATGTATTTTCTTTGCGAAGATACTTGCACTTTCGCGGCTTTCCTTGGCATGCTTTTCACGCCTTGTCTGCATAAGCTCGGCAGCTTTGTCAAAGTCTTCCGCACTTACTATGGGAATATTGGCATTCTCTGCATAATACATCGGCAATTCGCCTGTGTTCTTCTTTTTCTTATACGGAAATCCTGTTTTAAAGGATTTCTGGAACAGGGCACCGCCTTTGTATCTTGGGTTATTTATGATATAGCTGACACTTTGCGGTGTCCAATGCACCTTGCCGTACTTATTGGGAATTTTATCTCGCATAAGTCCATCGGCAATTTTGCTTGTACCGCTTCCTGACAGGTATTCGGCAAATATTCGTTTGATAACCTCGGCTTGTTCTTCGTTAACCTCGAATTCAGTGCCGTTTAATGTATAACCGATTGGAGGGTTGCTTTGAACAAATGTACCCATCTTCATTCTCTGGCGGTTTGCCATTCTGCCGTTTTCAGCAGTAGAGATTGACTCCTGTTCTGCCATTGCTGCTTTTACAGATATCATTGTAAAGTCAGCAGGCTTTC
>JAFQQW010000057.1 GCA_017410375.1 Clostridia bacterium
AGTTTACCAAAACAACTTCGATGCCGTCTGCACGAAGTGCCTGACACGCCTGGGTGCCGGCATAGTCAAATTCAGCCGCCTGACCGATTACAATCGGGCCGGAGCCGATAACAAGTGTCTTTTTAATATCCGGATTTTTCGGCATAGTGTTTTCCTCCTTTAGCAAATTTCGTTTTTAAATTGTTCGAACAGGAATGAAGTATTTAAATCGCTTTTCTCAAATTCCGGCTGGAATTGGCAGGAAAGCACGTTTTTACCGTAGCGGATAGCCTCAACGCTCTTGTCGTTGGCATTTAACATGAACGCATCAGCACCTTCAGGCAGGCTGTCCTTTACCACAACAAAGTTATGATTCTGGGTTGTGATGTAGGTTTTGCCGTTTTCATAATTTTTAACCGGCTGATTGGAGCCGTGGTGACCGAAAGTAAGTTTTTCTGTTTTCGCACCCTTGGCAAGAGCTAAAAGCTGATGCCCGAGACCCATGGCAAAAATCGGTGTGCTGTCTCCAAGAGCTTTGATTTCCTGAATGATGTCTTTATATTCTGCAGGATTTCCGGGGCCGTCTGATAAAATGAAGCCGTCGGGCTTTAAGGCAAGAGCCTTATCTGCTTTGGTGTCTGCTGGAAGTAAGGTGATGTTAAAACCGCTGTCCAGGATGCCGTTTAAAATGCTGTTCTTTACACCGAAATCATAAACCGCAACGGTTTTTACGTTACCTTCCCTGGTCAAGGTCTTCATTTCCTTGGTGGTTACTTTGTTTACTGCATTTTCTACTTTATACGCTTTGATTTTTTCTAAAAGCGCTGCTTTGTTCTGCGCGGGGTCCTGATAGGTTAAAAGACCGTTCATGGTGCCTTCGTTACGCAAAATCTTGGTGAGCTGACGGGTATCAATGCCGTAAATGCCGGGGATGCCCTTTTCAATCATCAAATCATTGAGCTTGCCCTCACAGCGGAAGTTGGAAGGTGCATCGCAAACCGAGCGCACAATGTATGCGGCAGGGGCGAACAAATCACTTTCAAAATCAGCGGGGATGACACCGTAGTTGCCGATGAGCGGGAAGGTCTGTACCACAGCCTGTCCTAAGTAATTGGGGTCTGTGAGCACCTCCAGGTAGCCGACAACCTGTGTATTAAATACAAGCTCTGCAACCGTTTCCTTCTGTTTGCCAAAGGCTTTTCCGGCGAAAACAGTTCCGTTTTCCAACAAGAGATATGCGTCCATAAAAAGTCCTTTCCGTTTTGCAGCGCAAAACCATATAAATTTCGAAAACGTAATTTCTTACGTATTTTGGATAAAAATTTTTTGTCGGAACTGTAAAGTCCCTAAATTTCTAACCTATAGTATACCACATTTTTAAAGGCATGTAAAGATTTAATGTAATATTTTTTCAAAAAAATTTGGTATTTTTTTCATGCTTTCACATAAAATGAAGCAGAGCGTCAAAACTTTATTTCATGAAAAAGGTTGACAGTGGGAGGCGGGTATGTTAAAATATAAAAAACAAAACGGCGACGCCACAGCAGTAAGAACGGTCGGCGTTTTTTTAGTCGTTTACAGGAAACAGGAGGAGAAGAGATGACAAGAGTTCCCGAAATTTTCGGCAGTGACGTGTTCAATGAAAAAGTCATGGAAAAAATGCTGGCGCCCGACGTGTTTCAGGCGGTTAAAAAGACCATCGAAGAGCGACAGCCGTTAGACCCGTCTCTTGCAACCGATGTGGCAACTGCCATGAAGGACTGGGCAATCGAAAAGGGTGCAACCCATTACAGCCATTGGTTTCAGCCCATGACCGGCATCACCGCGGAAAAGCACGACAGCTTCATAACCCCCGTTTCCAACTGCGAAGTGATTATGGAATTTAAGGGAAAAGAGCTGATTAAAGGGGAATCGGATGCCTCGAGCTTTCCGTCGGGAGGCTTGCGTGCAACCTTTGAAGCGCGTGGCTATACCACCTGGGACCCCAGTTCCTATGCCTTTGTAAAAGACGGAACCCTTTACATACCCACGGTATTTTGTGCCTTTACGGGCGATATTCTGGATAAAAAAACACCCCTTCTGCGTTCCATGCAGGCGCTAGACAATCAGGCAAGACGCGTGTTAAAACTGTTCGGCATCGAAACGGCACATGTAGATGCACAGGTAGGTGCGGAACAGGAATATTTTCTGGTAGATAAAGAACTTTATAATAAAAGAAAAGACCTGATTTTTACCGGCAGAACTTTGCTTGGTGCTAAACCGCCCAAGGGTCAGGAAATGGATGACCATTATTTTGGTGCCATCAAATCAAGGGTTACTTCTTATATGAAAGATTTGGACGAAACCTTATGGAAACTGGGTGTTGTGTCCAAAACCAAGCATAACGAGGCGGCACCTGCACAGCATGAGCTTGCACCGCTCTTTAATACAAGCAATCTTTCTACCGATCAGAATCAGTTGATGATGGAAGAAATGAAACGGATTGCAGAACGCCATGACATGGTTTGCTTACTGCACGAAAAGCCTTTTGCGGGTGTAAACGGCTCGGGTAAGCACAACAACTGGTCCCTTTCGGCAGACGGGGTGGGCAATTTGTTAAAGCCCGGCTCCAATCCGCGAAATAATCCGAGATTTTTACTGTTTTTGCTGGCAGTAATTAAAGCGGTGGATGAGCATCAGGATTTAATTCGTATTTCGGTTGCATCTGCAAGCAACGACCATAGACTTGGTGCCAGCGAAGCACCGCCTGCCATCGTGTCTATTTTCCTTGGCGAGGATTTGACCAAGGTGTTAAAATCCATTGAACGCGATAAAGATATGGAAAACCTTGAAAAAGAAAAATTAGAGCTTGGCGTTGACCTTTTGCCCGATATGAAAAAAGATACATCCGACCGTAACCGTACCAGTCCCGTTGCCTTTACCGGTAACAAATTTGAATTCAGAATGCCGGGGTCTGCTATGTCTATCGCGTGCATTAACTATATGATTAACACCATTGTGGCAGATGCCCTTTCTCAGTTTGCAGACCGTTTGGAAAAAGCAGAGGATTTTGAAGAAGAATTGTGGACATTGCTTAAAGAAACCATTACAAAGCACAAGAGAATTTTGTTTAACGGAAATAATTATGCACAGGAATGGGTGGATGAGGCAGAAAGACGCGGTCTTTATAACTTGAAAACAACCGTAGATGCGTTGCCTTTATTTACAAGAGAAGAAAACATCGCTTTGTTTGAAAAGCACGGTGTTTTAACACGCAACGAAGTGGAATCCCGTCAGGATATCTTAATTGAAACGTATGCAAAAACCGTAAACATTGAGGCGAAAACCCTTTTGGATATGGCAAGACGTGAAGTGTTGCCCGCTTGTATGAAGTATGCCAAATCGTTGGCTGAAAGTTGTCAGTTAAAAGGCAATTTGGGCATCAATCAGGATGCGGAAAGCACATTGCTGACCGATATTTCCGAACGTTCAAGCGTGCTCCTTTCCAATATTGAAGAGCTTGAATACGCTATTGATGAAGCAAACCGCAAAGAAACGACTTTGGAAAAAGCACAATATTTTGCAAAAGAAGTTTCGGATGCGATGCAGGCAGTCCGCGCTGTGGCAGATAAATTGGAAACCGAGGTTTCGGCAGAATACTGGCCCTATCCTACATACAGCGAATTACTTTTTTCATTATAAAATAACACTTTGTGAAAAACCCCAAACCGCTAAATGGCGGTTTGGGTTTTTTTGTCATTCTGAGCGATAGCGAAGAATCCCATAAAGTGAGTGTTATACCAAGTTCAACATAAAAAAGGATTCAGAAGGGCAGTAAATTTACAATTTCTTTTCCCTTTTTCATCGCATATTCGTATGCTGTTTTTGTTCCGCTTGCAGGCTGATGTTCCGTTACGGAATAGCGCCCTTTTTTCGTTTGGGGAGGAAGATATTTTTCGTCATAATAGAAAACACATACATTTGCCCGGTCTATCATTTCAAAATTCCGTTCGATGTAAACAGCTTTCCCTGCATTTTTTGCCCGTTCAGGAAAATAAGTGTCCTCATATTTTTCAAGCAGATACGATTTGTAGTCGTCGTTGATTTCAGGATATTCTGCACGGATGTAGATACGGCGTACAGAAACGTGTTTTTGTTTCAGCGCAGTGACTATATTGTAGCAAATGTCATTGAATTCGCTTTTACTGCCGAATAAAAAGGTATCCGTTCCGCGGATTATGAATGTTTCAATGATGTTAAACAGTTTTTCTTTCAGCTTTTCCGCGTCCTTTACCTTGCGGTGCCCGATAAAACAACAGATTTTTGGTTTGCTTTCCATAATAATATACCTCTGTAATAAAAAAGTGCGTAACCCTTTGAATGAGCCACGCACCAAAAAAGCGAAGTGACTCAAGTTTCAAAATGTTGCTACGCACTTATACTATCCGCAGACAAATTGCCCAGAGGTATAGCGAAACAAGAGTGTACGCCTTTTTACAAAGATAGCGTACCCTCTAGGCAATAAAATATTAAATTGACTGCGTAAGGCAGTATAAGTTTGTAGCAAATATATTATATCATAAAAAAATACAGATTTCAAGTATAACACTTCAGAACGTCGAAAAGTCGTTCTACTGCAAGCTGAAAATTAAGCTTGTCATTCTGAGCGTAAGCGAAGAATCCCATAAAGCGAGTACTTGAGGTGTCCGATAAAACAACAGATTTTTGGTTTGCTTTCCATAATAATATACCTCTGTAATAAAAAAGTGCGTAACCCTTTGAACGAGCCACGCACCAAAAAAGCGAAGCGACTCAAGTTTCAAATGTTACCACACATTTAACTTATACACTGACCAATTTGCCCAGAGGTATAGCGAAACAAGAGTGTACGCCTTTTTACAAAGATAGCGTACCCTCCGGGCAACAAAATATTAATTTGTATAAATTAAATATGTGGTATGAACATTATATCACAAAAAAATATAGATTTCAAGTATAATAAAAGTGCGTATCCTTTTGCAGGATACGCACGATTTTTATTTCTTTTGCGTTTCTTCGGATTTGGGGGTCGGCACCGAAAGCTCGGTGATGTGGTCGGTTAAGGTTTTAAAAATGTTGGCGGTAATTGCCACCTGCAATATCAGGTCCTGCATCCGCAGCGGATTGATGCCTTCCTCGGTTAAAATAGGCTCTGCAACCCTTGAAACCTGCTCGGATACATACGAAAAGGCTTTTCTTTGGTTTTCCGCAAAGGAATTGTAAATGTCTTTAACCTTTTCTTCCTCCAGCCCAAACGGAATCATTTTTTCAATGGTTGCGATGGTGAGTGCCTGCTTTAAGGTGCACACCATAATCAGATATGCCAGATGCACACGTCCGTATTTTTTGTTGTTGGGCGCGGGAATGGTCTTTTGCTTAACATAATTGTTAATCATGGGCGGTGTAACCGCAGGTGCCTGACCTGTGGGATTAAAAATATTGGTATAACGGTTAATCAGAATCAACACCTGATCCATATAAAGCTCTAAATCGGGCAATTCGTCCCAGGTGGGGAGCTTTTGCTCGTTTAAATGCTTATCCCAAGCCGAAAACTCGGCAGACAGTTTTTTCTGATTATACATATAATCACTCCTTGTAAAAACTTCTGTTCTTATTTTATCATAAATTATATAAAATTGCAAGCAAATACTTGACAAGATTTAGAAAACGTGGTAACATAGTATTAAATACTAGATGTAATTGTTTCGGAAATTAGAAAAGGAGAGAAAATATGAGATTGTACTTTAAAAATGTGCGTACACTGTTTGAGCATGTGGAAAAAAGCCACAAAGACAGCATTGCATTTACCGTAAAGCTTGCAGAAGATACGTATCGCGAAATTTCCTTTGGTGAACTGGCAGAAGAAATCCGTGCCCTGGCGGCATATTTAACCGAAAAAGGCTATAAGCCCGGTGACAAGGTGGGTGTAATTGGCGTAAACTGCTATGAATGGGCAGTTGTATTTTACGGCACCATGTATGCAGGACTGGTTTCTGTGCCCATGGACAACAGACTGTTCCCCGAAGAAATTGAGCGCCTGATTGAAAGAAGCCATGCAAAGGGCTTTTTCTACACCAGAAACCACAGAAACACCATGGCAAAATTCGAGGGCATCGAATCCCATTGCATGAACGGCGAAGAAGCAAAGGACGGCTTTTTAAAGGTGATTGCAGAGGGTAAAGCACTTTTAGAAAAAGACAGAAGCCTCTGCGAAAGAAACCCCATTGACGAAAATGCTTTGGGCATTTTAATGTTTACCTCGGGCACGACCGCAGAATCCAAGGGCGTTATGCTTTCTCAGAGAAATTTACTCAGCAACACGGTAGACCTTTGCGAAATTTTAGATTTTAAGGGACTTATATATGCTGCGCTCATTCCGTTCCATCATTCCTTTGGTGTGGGCGCGATGACCCTGTTTATGGCAACCGGCGTTAAAACCGTGTTCCCCGAGGGGCTTAGAATCGCCAAATGCTTAAACGAATACAAGGTAAGCCTTCTGGTGGGCGTGCCTGCGATTTTCAATGCGGTGCGCAAGACCATTTTTAAAGCTGTCGAAGAAAAGGGCAAAACCAAAACCGTTCAGTTTGGCTTAAAGCTGACCAAATTCTTAAGAAAGCTCGGCATTGACATCCGTAAAAAGATTTTTGCAGAAATTCACGAATCCTTAGGCGGAAATTTAAAGGTAATGATTAGCGGTGCATCTGCATTGGACTCTGAAATTTCCGATTTCTTCAACGGTATCGGCATTGATATGATTCAGGGCTACGGTCTGACCGAAACCGCTCCTGTGCTTTCAGCAGAGCGCCCCGGTCAGCTGAAGAGAGGCTCTATCGGCTACGCGATGCACGACGTAACCTTAGACATTGCAGGCAAAGACGAAAAAGGCATCGGTGAAATTATTGCCAAGGGGCCGAACGTGATGCTGGGCTATTATGAAAATGAAGAAGCGACCCGGGAAGTCCTCAAAGACGGCTGGTTCTACACCGGTGACATGGGTTATATGGACAAAGACGGCTATGTGTTCATTACCGGCAGAAAGAAAAATGTAATTGTATTAAACAACGGTAAAAACGTGTTCCCCGAAGAATTAGAACAGCTCTTGGATGCTTTAGACGGGGTAAACGAAAGCCTTGTGTACGTAAAAGAAGAGGGTGGCAAAGAAAGACTTTGCGCAAAAATCGTGTACGATAAAGACCTGTTTGATAGCGAAGAAAAGGCGTACGCCGCCATCGAACCGCAAATCAAAAAGGTGAACGAAACCCTGGTGGATTACAAGCAAATCCGCGATTTCCATGTAACCGACAAAGCCATGGAAAAAACCACCACCGCAAAAGTGAAGCGTAACGTAGAGCTTGCTAAATTATAATTGACGGGATATAAAAAAAGTCCGAACCGCAAAAGCACGGGGACTTAATGGACGAAAACAGTTCAGAATTATAGTTTAATAAACTAAATGCAGGAAAGCCACGCGAGGAGTGGCTTTCCCTTTTATTTGATGCTCTTTTGCTAACAAACCTCGCCCGCGATATACCTATGTATAATCGCGGATTTACCCTTTCAGGTTCGGTTTGTCCATTTCAAACATTTTTTCCTGTCCCTTTGTAAGGGACTAAATAAAATGACGGCTCTTTTAAAAAAATAGTAGACAAAACGAGAAAAATGTATTAAAATAGTAAAGATGAAAAGAGGTGAGATTTTTGAGCACAAAACGATTGTACGCCAAAGGCGTAAAAGACGGCATTCCGGTGGGGCTTGGCTATTTTGCGGTGTCCTTTGCATTGGGTATTACCGCCAAAAACGCAGGGCTTACGGCGTTGCAGGCAATGCTGACCAGTCTTACGGTAAACGCATCGGCAGGTGAGTATGCAGGCTTTACCCTGATTTTGGCAGGCGCAAGTTACCTGGAGCTTGCGTTGATGATGTTCGTGGCAAACGCCAGATATCTTTTAATGAGTTGTGCTTTAAGTCAGAAAATCTCGCCCGAAACCTCCATATGGCATCGACTATTGGTTTCTTTTCATATTACCGACGAGATTTTTGCCCTGGACATGAACTGTCCCGGTAAGCTCAATCCCATATATTCTTACGGGGTTGTAACCACTGCCGCACCGGGCTGGGCGATTGGAACATATCTGGGTGTTGTGATGGGCAATGTCCTGCCGCCAAACATCGTAAGTGCCTTAAGTGTCGGGCTTTACGGCATGTTTCTTGCTATCATCATTCCGCCTGCGCGCAAGGACAAAATTGTGCGCGGTGCCGTCCTGGTTTCTATGGCTTTAAGCGGAATTGCCGCGTATTCCGGCTTAAGCAAGGTGCTGTCCGAGGGTACGGTTATTATTTTACTGACTGTGGTGATTTCAGCGGTGTTTGCATGGCTTTTCCCGTTAAAGGAGGGCAAAGAAGATGAAAAATAATATCTGGATTTATATGCTGATTATGATGCTGGTGACTTACCTGATTCGCGTGTTGCCCATGACCTTAATCCGCAAGGAAATCAAAAATAAATTTATCCGTTCCTTTTTGTATTATGTGCCGTATGTCACTTTAGCGGTGATGACCTTCCCGGCAATTGTAAACGCCACCGAAAGTCCCGTTGCAGGACTTTGTGCGTTAATCGTGGGCATGGTGCTCGCCTGGCTGAAGCTGGGACTTTTCCCCGTTGCCGTCGCCTCCTGCGCCACCGTATTCATTTTAGAACTGTTTCTCGTATAAAAAGGGGCTGTAAATTTATTACAGCCCTTTTTTAGGGAATAGGAAAAAATGTTTGGCACGAACCCGAAGCGCTGTCGGTGACGGATACAGCGAGAAGTTCGTGGCGCCGCAACCAAAATTGCGCCCGTTAGGGCACAGCAATTTTGTGTGTTGCAAGAGGGAGCTTATTTTAATGTAGTCGCAGCCTAAGCAAGCTCTCTTGTGGTACCCAAAA